>DAOORG010000231.1:0-4327 GCA_035389165.1 Chitinophagales bacterium | reverse complement strand
TACCCGAATCCGGCAACTAATAATGTAAATATTAATTTTAGTTTGAAAGACTACAAAACAGTTAACGTAGAATTATATGATCTTGCCGGTCAGACTATTTTCCAGGATCAGTATGAAAACATAAAAGACAAACAAGCTTCTGTGGATTTATCTTATCTATCCAGCGGAACTTATATCCTGAAATTTGGATTGCCTGAAGGAAACACATTTAGAAAAATTATTGTCAGCAAATAATAAAGATTTATCTTTTTTGGTTATTTAATGAATGTTATGTTTGGACCTGCGGTTTCTACCGCGGGTTTATTTTTTATTTAAACATAATATTCTATTGCCTGCCTTTTGGTTAATTTTGCTGCATGAAAAAACGTGTGGTAGTCGGTATGTCTGGTGGAGTAGATTCCAGTGTAGCAGCCTATCTGATGCAGCAACAAGGCTATGAAGTTATAGGCTTATTCATGAAAAACTGGCATGATGGCAGTGTTACCATTCAAGGCGATTGTCCCTGGATAGACGACAGCAATGATGCATTAATGGTGGCTCAAAAACTCGGCATCCCATTTCAGACGCTCGATTTAAGTGATGAATACAAAACACGTATCGTAGATTATATGTTTGCTGAATACGAAGCAGGCAGAACACCCAATCCTGATGTGCTTTGCAACCGCGAAATAAAATTCGATATCTTTTTAAAACACGCATTGGCAATTGGTGCAGATTATGTGGCTACCGGTCATTATTGCAGAAAAAGTGAAGTAGAGACACACAGCAGTGTGTCGCAAACAAACGAAAAAAAGATTTATAAGCTTTTATCCGGAAAAGACAACAACAAAGATCAAAGTTATTTTTTGTGTCAGTTGAATCAGGAACAATTAAGTAAAGCCATCTTCCCTATTGGTGAATTACAAAAAGCTGAAGTACGAAAAATTGCAAAGCAACTGGAACTGAGCACGGCTGATAAAAAGGACTCACAAGGCTTGTGTTTTATTGGTAAGGTGCGTTTGCCAGAGTTTTTACAACAACAATTAAAAACGAAGAAAGGAAATGTAGTATTAATTCCAAATGAAAATGTTTCCGATAAAATTGACTATCATTTTGAAAATTGCAGTGATGCCGATTTGACTGAATTATCGAAACCAAACGTATTTACCATTAACGATGGCAAAATCATTGGTGAACATAACGGTGCTCATTATTATACCATTGGTCAGCGCAAAGGCATCAAAATCGGCGGTTTTAAAGAAGCACTTTTCGTGATTCAAACAGATACTAAAGAAAATATTATTTATTTAGGTGAAGGCGAAGCTCATAAAGGATTGAATCGTGCTGGTTTATTTATCAAAAACGAAGATATACACTGGATTCGCGAAGATATAAGATTACAAACAGGTGAACAACGCACCTATAAAGCACGCATTCGTTACCGACAACCATTGGAAGAATGTTGTTTATACCAACGAGAAAATGGTCTGTATATTATTTTCAAGAATCTGCAAAAAGGAATAACACCAGGTCAGTTTTGCGCCTGGTATCAGGAAGATGAGCTGATTGGCAGTGGTGTGATTGCCTATTAAATTCATTATCACATAAGATGCTAAAGAAACTTTAGATGCTGTAATTAGAAAGATAAAATTTAATAAAAAAAGAAAACTTGACTTAGCTTCTTGAGCTTTCTATCTTTAATTTTTCATGTAAAACCTTATGTTTCTTAAGTGACTTAATAGGTTTACTATTTTCAATAAAAAACCTCGACTATTACTAATCGAGGACAAAACTTATAACCATGAAAACAAAACGAACATCTTAATGATGATCGTTGTCTATAATTTTATCTTTTGCAAAGATGATTCCGAATCCTAAAATCAGAATGGCTACCATAAAGAAATAAGGTGTTCCAGATTGGATAAATGTCATTTGTTTGTCAGCATTATAATCTAAATGTGCTGATGTATTAAGATACAAAAAGATAGTAACGATAAGATAGATAGTACCTAACACAGATAAAATTGCGCCGAATACTTTAGTCATTTTTGCCATAAAACTCTTTATTTTTTACAAATTTAATCATTCTCGAGAAATTCTGCGTTAATTCTATCAACATAAAATTATGTTAACATAGATATTACAGCTTGCTCACCACTTTTACTTTAGATGCCACATAAATAGATAGTAAACCAACGGCAACAGAGACATATCCGACATAATTAAAATGTTCGATTCTGCCATTTAAACCCTGACTCACAATCATACCGCTGGTGATGGATGCGATTCCGGTTCCTAATTCCATGCATGCAGAACGCATACTCATAAAGCCGCCGCGTTTTTCCGGTGTGGTTGCCGCCGACATCAATGTATAAGCCGGTATCATTCTTCCGGCAGCCAGAATAAAGAAGATGGCGCAAACTATAATCGCCACCGGTATTTCTACTTTATTGATGTGCGTGCTGGCGATAATCGGTATAAACGATAAAATAACCAGAATAACGAATGATGGAAAATTTCCTTTTTTATCAGATATTTTACCAATAAACGGTGAAGTGGCAATCGTACAAATACCACCAATAGCATACATAACCGGCACCAAATCTTCGTCGAATCCAACATTATTTACCATATACGGTACAATAAACTGAATAACAATATAGTGACTGTAAACCAGTAAAAAAGCCAGCAACAAGGCCATCACCTGGTTGTTATCTTTAAAAATATTGCTGATAGTGACAAACGGATTTTTGACAGGTACTTTATTTTTTAAGTGACTTTTAATAGCCGGAATCCACACAATAATTGCAACCAGTGCCAGCAGCGATAAAACAGCGAGCGCTTTAAACGGCATTTGTATATTAAACTGTTTCGCTAAAAATAAACCAGCTGGTACACCGGTAATGGCAGCTACGGCAAATGACAATGAAATTATGCTCATGGCGGTGGCTCTGCGTTCGTAAGGAATGATATCACTGACGATGGCAACACAAACGCCACCAACAATGCCGCCAAAAATTCCGGTGATGCCGCGATACAATATAAGCAGGTTGAAATTAAAGGCATATCCGCATAATGCTGTGCCGATGATAAATCCGATAAAGGTAACGACCAGCAATTGCTTGCGGTCGAACTGATCCATGATAGAAGCTGACAGGAAACCGGAAATACCGGCTACAATGGAATACACCGACACTACAATAGTGGATTGCACCGGTGAAACATTAAACGTTTTCATGATAATATTTCCTAACGGCATCAGCAACATGGAATCCAGCGAAGACAGATAACAGATAAATGCCAGTAAAAAAACAATTAAAAATTCGTTTTTCTTTCCGTTTGGTAATTCATTTTCTTCTATAGCTAAACTATCTATACTATCCATGTTTCTTAATTATTGAATTAGTGAGTTAATGAATTATTGAATAATGCTATTATACAATTCTACAATTCAATAATTCTACAATTTTCTCACTCCATCTGAAATTTCTGCCAGATAGAAATCCGCTTTTAATCCTGTTTTTTCGCTGTATTTTTTGCCAACATACGAAATAAATTGATTTGTTTTATCTTTTTGAACCAATGCAATGCAACAACCGCCAAATCCGGCACCTGTCATACGTGCGCCGATACAACCTTCAAAATGCGTGCTGTAATGTACAATCATATTTAATTCGAATCCACTTACCTCATAATCAGTATCTAAGGAAATATGCGATTCCGTTAATAATTGTCCGAATGCTTCTATCCTACCGTTTCTTAATGCATCAACAGCATGAATGACGCGTTTGTTTTCTAAAATAGCATGTTTTGCACGCTGATACAAAATATCATCTTCTAAATACGCTAAAGAAATTTCGTGTACGTGGCACAAATCGGCTGCTATATCAAATTTGCTGAGTAGTTCATAAGCAGCATCGCATTCCTTTCTGCGTTCGTTGTATTTAGATTCTGCTAAGGCTCTTGATTTATTAGAATTGATAATGACGAGTTGATACTCTTTAAACTCAGCAGGAATGTATTCATATTCCAAGGTAGCGCAATTCAGTAAAATTGCCTGATGTTGTTTACCATTTGCAATCGCAAACTGATCCATGATACCGCAATTCACACCCACATATTTGCGTTCGGCGAGCTGAGCATCTAAAGCTAATTGTGTTTTGTTTTTTGCATAAAAATCCTCATTGAAAATAAATGCTATTAAACATTCCAGTGCTGCAGAAGACGACAAACCTGCACCCAAAGGCAAATCGCTGGCAATTAAAATATCTGCACCTTTTAGTTGTACACCATTATCTTTCAAAACCTGTACCGTTGCTTTTATATAATCTGACCAATGCAATTCTTC
>DAOORG010000230.1:0-4332 GCA_035389165.1 Chitinophagales bacterium | reverse complement strand
GCAATCCACCGCTACGTATCCGAATTTAAACATAGACAATACCGGAATGCATACAATCAGTGTGGAAATACCGCTTACCCTCAGAAACGGATCCTATATACTTTCTGTTGGTGCCAAAGGTCATGGCTTGCTGGTTTATATTCCGGATGTGGCAAATATTGATATTTTGCCCAAAAATGAGGAATTACTGGATTTTGAATTACCATCAAAAGGAGCATTAATCACTCCTTCTGTTTGGAAGATTTAATTAATAACTATATGGGTTAATTTAGTAATTATCTTTATATCTGTTATCCGACGAATAACAGATATAAAAATTGATGAAAATATGTGTGATTAAAGATAGATTAACCAACTCAATCACCTTTATAAATATTCAGAAAAACATGAAGAATAAAGATTTAGCCGTTTTAGTCTTGAGTTGTGATGCATACAAAGATTTATGGGCACCATATATGCAGTTGTTTCATAAATACTGGAAAGACAGTCAGCTGAATTTTTATTTTTGCTCTGACACTTTAAAAGCAGAAGATCCTTCGTTTACTGATATTCCTGTTGGAAAGCCGGTGGAATGGTCTGCCCGATTACTGTATGCGGTAGAGCAAATAAAAGAACCGTATGTATTGTTATTACTGGATGATTATTACATCACAAAACCGGTGAAAGAAGATGAATTATTACGCAGCGTTAAGGTAATGGAGGCAACAGGAGCCGGCTATTGTCGCATCTATCCATGTCCGGCACCTACTGTTGATTTACCTGGACATCCTGAATATGGAATCTTTGAAAAAAAGTCGGCTTACAGGACATCTACTCAGGCAACTATCTGGAAAACGAACACCTTACGAAAATTTATTATTCCAACAGAAAGTGTCTGGGATTTTGAATTAAAAGGGTCTGACCGGTCTAATGAAATAACAGAACCTTTTATAGGACTTAAGCTAATCAACAATAATCCGATTCTGGATGATGAACATTATCCTTATCATTATCTGTGTACCGCCGTATATAAGAAAAAATGGATGAAAGAAGCTGCAGAACTGGCAAAAAAAGAAAACCTAGAATTAAAAACCGGATATATTAAATTGGAAAATTCTATGGATTATTTCAGAAGGAAACATTATAATTCTTTACCAAAAGTGGCGCAGCATATTTTTGATTTTCTGAATGTGCGATTGAATCATAACAAATAAATTATAGTTAATATTAATATAATAAAAAATGTTTTTTATCGTTTGCGATTTTTATCTCACAGTGAAAGGAAATTAAAGCCCGCAACAAATAATGAGAATGCATTAGCAGAAAAGCTGAGAAATGATATGACTATTGAAATTCAACAGATTTTTGGTATGACACACAGCTTAAATTAAAACATCTTGTTTCATCTCAAGATACCAGAACGTTTCTAAAATGGGATATTATTAGACATACAATGGTTCATAAAGCCATACTAGAAGAATATAACACCATTAAAAAAAAGCAGAGATTGGCCTATTCTAAAAAAAGTTATAGATGGAGATAATATTGGTCTTCCAGATAGATATTATTTACATCCTACTTCAAGTGGAAACTTAGTACATCATCTTTATTCTCTAAATGAATTATTGAATAAATCCAATTTTAATTTTGATAATATAAAATCAGTATTTGAGTTTGGTGGAGGTTATGATTCATTTGCAAGGATTTTTTTAAAATTAAAAGAAGATATCCGTTATACAATTTTTGATTTACAGTGTTTTTCTGCTCTTCAGTAATACTATTTGAAGAGTATTTTTAATAATCTAACCGTTTTTCATAATGAAAACGAAAATAAAAACGGCGTAGTCTTATTTTCAGATACTAACAAAATTGATTTTCTAAGAAAGTATGATTTATTTATAGCCTTATGGTCTTTATCAGAAACACCACTGTCTATTAGAAGTGAGTTCATAAAGATAATGCGAAACAGCAACTATTTTATTGTTGCATTGCAAGGAGAATTTTATGGGATAGATAATGAGGTATATTTTAAAACTATAAAAGATGAATTAAAAGAATTTGAAATTAAATTTTATCCTATAAATCACATGAATGTTAATTACAAAAAGGGAAATTATTATTTCATTGGATCAAAAAAAACAACTTAACACTATTTGACTTTTCCGATATACACAAAATTATTGCCCCAAAAGGGGAATATCTTACTCATGGCAACCGAAAGTGTCGCAATACCATACATCAGCTTCTGCATCAGTGAATGGCAGTCTTCGTAACGCATCGGATAAGGCCAGTTACTTTCTTTTATTTCATAATACAGGGTTGTTAAGCCTATATCCTTTAAAAATTGTTCCTGATTTTTACGATTTGCATACAAAATATGCGTAGGTGTGTGCGAAGCTTTTTTTCCGAAAAAATTCTTTCGAATGAAGAAAATTATTTTTCTGGTGAATAACGTCAGATTAAAATTATTTTCAACCGGCCCTTCCAATACGAACAACCCATTTTCACTAACTCTTTCTCTTAACTTTAACATTATTTCTTTCGGATTTGTCAGGTGTTCTAATACATTGCTCAGGAAAATGATATCATATTTTGCATCTGACTTATAAAAATCGTCTATCGTCAAAAAGCTGGCTTTTGTAAACGTTTTTGACAGATTAGCCACCAATTCCGGATTGTATTCCGCACCGGTTACACTGTATCCTTTTTCCAGTGCTTCCACCACAAATCTTCCACCACCACAACCGTAATCCAAAATGCTGCTATATTTCCCTTTTGATTGAATTTGACTAAACAAAGAATTATATGCGCCGGAGGCAGCTATAGCAAGGTTGCCCTGATATTCTACCGGATACATTTTAATTAAATCATCAGTATCCGGTAATGGATTTACAAAGATCAAATCACATTTGGTACATTGTACATATTCAAATGTCTTGTTATTGAAAACGGTATCCTCAAATGGAGTTGATCTTGTTTGTGTATGCTCACAAAACAAACATTTTATAGATGTGCTACTCATAAATTATCCTCAGGTTAGCAAAGATAAAAATTATATTGACTTATTAATGAGATACTAACGCAAAAATAGGTTGATTGCAAAGACAATTTTATATTTTTACGCCTATAATAATGAGAAAGATTTCCATCATAACACCTTCTTACAATCAGGGAAATTATTTAGAACAAACGATTGATTCTGTATTATCTCAAAATTATCAGAATCTCGAATATATTATTATAGACGGTGGCAGTACCGACAATTCTGTTGAAATTATTAAAAAACATCAAAAGCATCTGCATTACTGGGTTTCTGAAAAGGACTCAGGACAAAGCGAAGCTATCAATAAAGGTTTGAAGATAGCCGGCGGCGAAATTATCAACTGGCTGAACAGCGACGACTATTACACTGCGAATGCGTTGAAAACGGTAGCCGAACACTTTGAGGACGAGTCTGTACTCGTAGTCAGCGGACGCAGTGATATTTGGAAAAATGAAAAGATACTAGTGCAATCCAGCGGAACGGATATCTATTCAACTGTTGAAAAAACAATTGGTTGGGCTCGCATTGACCAACCAGAAACTTTCTTTAGAAATACAGCAGTAGAAAAAATGGGGTTACTAAATATACAACTGCACTATGTCATGGACAGAGAATGGTGGATTCGTTATTTGATGTATTTTGGCACTCAAAATATAAAAAAAACAGATTCCATATTGGTTAACTTCAGAATTCACGAACACTCAAAAACAAATAGTGCACCGCTTGAATTCATTCAGGAAACAATAAACGTTTATTATACACTTGCTAAAGCATATAAACTGGAAGAAGCAGAACTATTCAGTAAACACCTGGATGCCAGTCTGGTAGAAGGCTGCGGTTTTCCTGATAGCATGCAACAAATGAGTGTAAGAAAAGCAATACATTATTTTTGGTTCTTACAAGCCAGCGTTTACTATGCTCAGAATAATTATGCTGCTTCAAAAAAATATATACCGCTGATTAACGCAAATTTTCTTAGCATTGCTGATGTTAAAGAATTGGAAAAAATAAAGATGAGAATAAAACTGCTACCTGCTTTTATAAAAAAAATACTGAATAAAAACAGATGATTAGTATCATTTTGCCTACATACAACCGGTTTGAAATTGTTCGGGAAACGATACAGAAAATTATTTCCATTAAAACGGATATCCTATTCGAAATCATCGTTGTAAATGACGGTGCAGAATTACCTTTTACCATTGAGCATCCATTGCTTACTGTATTAAAAAACCCTAAAAGAGGTGCGGCAAGTGCAAGAAATTATGGCGCAACACATGCTAAATATTCCATTTTATTTTTCATTGATG
>DAOORG010000229.1:0-4343 GCA_035389165.1 Chitinophagales bacterium | reverse complement strand
TTTGGAGGAATATTAGTTAGGAAACTAGGGATTTATTATATTTGACAGAAGAACAAGCTATTGAATATATACAACAAGTATAACAATTTTTAAAAAGCTACTATGCCTGAAAATATTACCACAATAAACTTCAGAATAAATAAAATAATTAAATTTTTAATTGCATTTATTAGTTGAACTTAGGATAGTAAAAAAATTGTATCTTTAATAAATAATATTTAAAACCATGAAGTATCTATTTCCTTTTTTCTTTTTCTTAACTCTAGCAATAAGCGTAAATGCACAAATTGCACCACCACAAGCATTCAACTATAGCGGTGTTGCACGTAATGTAAGCAATAATCCAATTGCTAACCAAACCATAGGTATTCAGCTAAGCATATTAAAGGGTAGTGCTGTTACAGGCACGGTAGTGTACAAAGAAAATCATTTTACCAATACCGATGCGCTTGGATTATTTAATCTAGCTGTTGGAACAGGAGCAGTACAAAGCGGTACTTTTTCTACAATTGACTGGAGCAATGACACGTATTACCTTAGAGTAGGCTTAGATGCAACCGGTGGTACTAACTTTGTAACAATGGGCTCCACACAATTATTGAGTGTACCATATGCATTATATGCAAAAAGTGCAGGAAATACAGCAAGCACAACCGACCATGATACAAGTTCAACTAATGAACTACAGGTACTGAGTGCTAGAAAAGACACCATTTTCCTAACCAATGGAGGATTTGTAAAAGTACCTGCAAGCAGCTACGACCATGACACAAGTGCTTCAAATGAATTACAAACTGTAAGTATTAGAAATGATACTATTTTCTTAACTAACGGTGGTTTTGCAAAACTACCAACAACAACCGGCAGCGGTACAAAGCCAACTGTAACAACAAGCAGTGCTACTTTAATAACCTCAACAACTGCGTCATTACAAGGTAATGTTACTAATGATGGCGGAGAAATCATTCTAACACGAGGGCTTTGTTTAAGTACCACACCCAACCCAACTATTACCAATCTGTTAATGACTACCAGTGGATATCTAGGTACATATAATTTTAATGCCAATAATCTAACAGCAGGTACATTGTATTACCTAAGAGCATTTGCTACTAACGCAAACGGTACTTCCTATGGAAATCAAGTTTCATTCAATACGCTAAATACTTGTTTCCAACAGGAAGACAAACTTTTTGGTTACTACGGTGCAGATATAAATTATTTATCTGGAGGTGGAATTGATTCTATATCCATTGATAATAATGACTCGGTAGACATAAGCAATACCATTTTTTCAGACTGCATCTTAAATACCCTTAATGATAGGTTTAGCCATGCAAGCTACACCAATATTTCGCTACCATCTGGCGGCACATCATTTACAACACCTAATCAAACCGTAAGTAATATATACTTAAACAGAAGTAATAATGAATCTTACATTCAGAATCCAACAGTAAACATTACATGTCAGAATATAACGGCCACACAATGCAGTATTGTCATTAATATAGTTAGTGGTACGTTTAAGACAACCAATCCAGAATATGTAAGCAGAGGCTACAACAACAAGAATTGTGCAGGTGCTAAATTTTCAGGTATATATACAAAGTAAAAAATGAAGCAATTTATACCATACTTAATTATCATTTGTTTTGCTACAAATGCAATACAAGCACAAAATGTAAAATCTTCTGCCGTCACTACCAGTGGAGCCAGCATGAATCAAAGTAATGCAAAAATCAGCTTTACCGTTGGTGAAATCGTGGTAAAAACTATTACTGATGGTAACAATAGTATTGGACAGGGGGTCGTTAATTCAAGCACCACCAATATTGTTACCGCTATCAGAGAAAATGATATTTCCAAGGTAAGAATGAATGTTTATCCAAACCCAGCAAGTGATTTAGTGTTTGTAGATATAGTTGAAAGCAAAATTGCGACTATTCAATTATCCATCTATGATATAGGCGGTAAACAAATGAGCACTGAAACATATACCGCAGGCAATAACCACATTGGAATTAATACCCAATTATGGCAAAAGGGCAATTACATTGTCACCATCACAGACATTAAAGGAGATGTGCTTGGCAGCTATAAGATATTGAAACAATAAGAAATCATATCTGGCACGAGACTTCCAAAGGATGTCTCGTGTCTACTAATTCTAACGGTCTCTGACCGGAATTTAAAGACTAAAGTTATCTATCTATCAAAGATTAGTTCTTTTAATACACACGAGACCAGAGTCTCGCGCGAGCGTTTGTTTTCTTACAAATAGAAAATAAAGTATCTTTATTACACAAGATTTTTAAATCATGCACACCTCGCCTGTGACAGGAGTTATCACCTGTCAACAAATGTCTTTTATTAATTAAACAAAAACTATGCTCACTATAAAAAGAACCTCTTCAGACGATGCAGACTTTCAGCAACTGGTAGCACATTTGGATAAATACCTCAGTATCATTGATGGCGATGAACATGCATTTTATGCGCAGTATAACAAGATAGATACGCTGCGAAATGCAGTCGTTTGTTATGAAGATACAGTTCCACTTGGTTGCGGTGCATTTAAAGTATACGACAAAAAATCTGTAGAAATAAAACGCATGTATGTAGTACCGGAATCACGCGGCAAAGGTATTGCAGGCCTTATCTTAAAAGAACTGGAAAACTGGGCAGCCGAACTGAACTACCAAGAAGCGGTTTTAGAAACCGGCAAAAAACAAACGGATGCCGTTCATCTGTATCAGAAATCAGGATACACCATAATTCCAAATTACGGACAATATGAAAACGTGGAGAACAGTGTGTGTATGCAAAAAATTTTGAAATAAAAACTATTTTCATTCTATAAAATCTTGCCTTACTTTCGTTAGTGTTCTTCACCGCAACGATTCTATTTAGTGAAATTTGTTATGAAGTTGCTACATCTACTATAAACTAAAATAATTATCTTTAAATATAGAGAATAACGAATTTTAATTGTGTGTGGCATGATAAGTTTGCAAAGCTGTAATATCTAAACCACAGGCCTCTCGTCGTCGTGAATTTCTTTATGTGAGATACAAAACTAAAACCATGAAATATACATTCATTATCCTTTTCGCTATTCTGCAATATGGTTGTTCCTGCGATGGCATCACTCCACAAAAAGTTACATTAAACCCTGTGGGTGTTTTTACCAACAATATATCACCTGATGCAATTGCAATAAATGGAAATAATGCAATGGCATCACTGGAATATTGTCCTGGTGGCAAGTGCAATACAATAATACAATGTATGGCATACAATGGGAAAGAATGGGAAATAATCCAAACGCTTGAGCCTGCATTTGATTCCACAAGTTGTAGTTTTGGTAATGATATTGCAATAGACGGTAACTTTGCAGTTGTAGGACAATATGCACCGTGTTTTAAAAATTTTCCTCGTGCTTATGTATACGAACTTAGTAACGGGAAATGGGAATTCAGGCAGTTATTGTTGCCAAATGATACCAGCGAACTCAATCTGTATGGCTATGGTGCATCTGTAGATATAAAAGGTGATTATATTGTTGTTAGCAACGGAAATGAAACAACAGAAGATGCGAATAGAGGTTGTGCCTATATCTTCAAACGTAGAATTGACAAATGGGTACAGGTTGCAAAACTCCAACCTGACAATGTTGAAGACTTCGGTATTTTTGGTATCGAAACAGCATTAGGCGATGATGTCTGTATGATAAGCTCTGGTATCGACTATACAAATAGTTATAAAAGTGGCTGTGTTCATATATTCAGACAAAAAAATAACTTATGGAGCGAAACGCAAATATTAAGACCTGATGGAACAAATGTAAAATATAACTTTGGCAGAATTTTAGATTTTCACAACCCAACTTTAATAGTAAGAAGCACAACAGGAAGTTATCTAGATCCGGATCAAAGAGTATATGTATACAGAAATCTGACTGGATCATTTTTTCTTGATACCATATTTGAAAATGACATTGGTGGATTTGGTTTTGATGTATCTGTTTCAAAAAGTGGAATTTATATTATAGAGAATAGTCCGGGAAAAATACATCGATATGTTTTAGAAAATAAAGATTGGAAACAAACACAGTTGATTCCGGAATTTGGTAAAAATAAATATACTTTTATAGAGTCTTATGATGACTTTTTAATGATTGGCGGTAGATATGGAATAGATACTTCTGCAGCTTTTTTTCAAAAGATGTATTAATTCTCCTTAAATTTCACCTATGAACACCAGAATACTTATTTGTTTCAGTCTATTGCTTACATTTTGCAAGGCTGCACAGGCACAGGAAGTCTTAAAACTTAAAGACG
>DAOORG010000228.1:0-4345 GCA_035389165.1 Chitinophagales bacterium | reverse complement strand
ATTTTCCTTTTTTCTGCGCAACATACTTAGTAAAATCCCAAACACCATTACAAAGCAACCCAGCCATAATACATTTATGAATGGAAACTTGATAGCTTTCATGATGATAAACTTGTTGAGTTTCTGTTCCACTAATATTTGCAATTTATTTTCCTGAGGCAGGATTTTAATGACAGAGAAACTTACATTATTTTTTTCTACACGTGCCGGCACACTGGTTGCCACCACTTCTCTAACCAGATAAACAGGTTCAATGTAGTAAGTAGTATCTAAAGAAATAAATTTCATGGTAGCACCAATGGCAATGTCTTTAGGTTGTAATTTGAACCCGTGGATATGTGCATCCGGATTAATACCTTCCAACACAACCATACAACGAGATGCCGGAATGGTATCGCCAACTGAAACCGTATACGTTTCCTGAACCATAGAATCTGCTGCAGTGCCGTCTTCTTTTAATGGTGCAGAAGTTATATGTGTATATAAATCTGCTCCTATTGTCTTCCGTGTAGATGGAACAGGATTATTTCCCATTTTACTGTTCATTAAGATATTCGGATGTAAGGTAAATGTCTTTTTAACTTTCCCTTTTTTATCCAGTTCTTCATATCTTACATTGAAATAAATATTTTGTACAGAAAAAGAATCTCCTAAATAGGTAACTCTGTATTTTCCCATATAGGTAGGTTCATTCTGATATAGCAAAACATTCTCTGCAATTTCTTCTTCAGAAAATCCGCTGCCATAATCAATTCCGAATTTATTGACAGAAAGCACTTCCTGTCTTCCCTGAGAAATCAATATTCCAATTAGCATAATGGCAAAGCCGATATGTGTAACAGCACCACCGGCGATTTTCCATTTTCCGTTTAGCACCTGAAAAACATATTGCAAGTTTGCCAAGACAGAAAACCAGCTAAAAAGCACCAGTAAAATATAATCTAAACGATATAATTTATAGGCAACCACTACGGCTGTACTTAATAAAGCAGCTGCAATAAATGCGATAATTAATCGCTTAATGACTTTCTGATAATCGGAGTTTTTATACTTAAAAAATTGCGTTACAGCAGAACCTAATGCCACTAATGCAGCCATCCATATTTGCACATTGTTATAATGGCTTTTTATATCGGAAGGCGGCGCAAGTTTTGAACTAAAAATTTTATTGATTACAGGAAATGAAGTAAGCACAATGATATGTATAGATGCAAAGATGAATATCAATGAACCGATAAATAACCAGAATTCTCTGGACGATAATTTTTCTTCTTCTTGTTTGGATGGAATTTGTTTTTTGTAAGTTCTGTCGATGTATAAATAGATTGACGGAATTAAAAATGCGAGTACAATTACAATTAATTGACCACTCATTCCTAAATCTGTAAACGAATGTACAGACGCATCACCAAGAATACCGCTTTTCGTCAGGAATGAAGAATACAATACCATCAGGAAAGAGCCGATAAAGAATAAATAAGTAGCGTGCAAGGAGTAACCTGTGTGTTTATAAGCCATTAAGGTATGTATGCCTGCTGCCAAAATCAGCCATGGAACTAACGATGCATTTTCTACAGGATCCCATGCCCAGAAACCACCGAAGCTTAAAGCTTCATATGCCCATGCGCCACCCATTAAGATACCTGTTCCTAAAATCATAAGTGCAAATAAACTCCATGGCAAAACCGGTTTCACCCAATCTGTAAAATTACGTACCCATAAAGATGCGATAGCAAAGGCTGCAGGAATGGTGCAAGCTGCAAATCCTAAAAATAAAGTTGGCGGATGAATCACCATCCAATAGTTTTGTAAGGACGGATTTAATCCGGTTCCGTCTTCAGGTACCCAGTCAGGATTCATTTTAAAAACCGGAATTTCCATGGTATCGCGCATCAGCGCAAACGGACTGGAGCCAAATTTATAACCCAAAACATAAATCCCTAACAACATTGAACCTAATAATACTTGTGCCAGTGCCACAATAGACAAGACAGGACTTTCCCAATTTTTTGCTTTAAAAATCAACACACAACCTAATACACCATGCCAGAACATCCAAAGTAAGGTACTTCCCTCTTGTCCGCTCCACATAGCAGAAAATTGATAATAAATTGGCAATGATTTAGACGTGTGTTCCCAAACATATTTATATTCAAAGAAATGGCTGTGAATAACCATCAGCAAACAAATCATGATACCTAATACTGCTACAGCATGTAAGACAAACATCTTTCTTCCTAAGTTGATCCATGGAAAAGATTTAGAAGTATCGTTTCTATTTATAGTTGCAAAAAAATAGGCGATACTAGCCGCCAATGATGTTACAAAAGATAAGATAATGAGAAAGTGCCCGACTTTGCCGAACAGCATATTTTGACCGATTGCGTGAATATTCATGTGTTAGTCGTGAGTTGTAAGTCTTGAGTTGTGAGTTATATATATGCTATAAAAAATCAAACATTTATCTGGAAAATAGATTTTGATTATTAATCAATCCAAAATTAGTTCATTAATGAATGCTATAAGCAATTTAAATTTCAACTTAGATAGATTGTCCGTTATTGGCCTGTTGTTCTCTGTTTTTGTACTTAGATGGACATTTCAGCAAAATTTCTGTTGCTACAAATGTATCGCCATTCATTTTTCCGGTCACCACAATTTTTTCTGACTTTTCTATATCACGCGGTTTTGCCTTGTTGACTACTACCTGCCTTTCCACTTTTTGTTCGTCTATAACGTACATAGAAAATTGGTTAGGATTAATTTCAGGCTTGTATTCAATTCCTTTTTCTTTGTTGAGGTAGCCAACTACGGTGAATTCTTTCCCTTTTTTTGCATACGAAGAATCAAAACTTTCATAACGGCTAAACCCTTTTCCCAACATTACAGTGAGAGAAGCGACTAAAACAGCTACGAAAACCAATGCTATGATGTGAGTGCGTTTCATGAGTTACAATTTGCATACTTTAAAACTCAAAATTACATCTCTTTAGGTAAATAAGGGAAATTTGAAGGTTATATAATTTTAACCAAGCCTTTAAACTGAATCAGATAAGGAAAAATTAAGATAATTTAGCACTTATCAGCTTGACAAACTCAGATCGGGTAGCTTGTTTTTCAAATTCTCCGGTAAATGAAGAGGTTGTGGTCACTGAATTTTGTTTCTGCACACCACGCATCATCATACACATATGTTTGGCTTCAATTACAACGGCCACACCTAAAGGCTCCAAAGCTTCCTGTATGCAATCACGAATTTGAGTAGTTAAGCGTTCCTGTACCTGCAAACGACGCGCAAAGGCATCCACAACACGTGCAATTTTACTCAATCCAGTTATTTTTCCGTTTGGAATATAAGCAACATGTGCTTTCCCGTAAAACGGCAGCATGTGATGTTCACACATAGAATACAATTCAATGTCTTTAACAATAATCATTTCACTGTGATTTTCATTAAAAATTGCTGATTGTATGATAGATTTCGGATCCAGTTGATATCCGTGTGTTATGTATTGCATGGCTTTAGCCACACGATGCGGTGTTTTAACCAAACCTTCTCGTGTTGGGTCTTCACCAATAAGGTTCAAAATATCTTTATAGTGATTTTCCAGTGTGAGATTTGGTTCTATGACCAATCCATTGTTTATTACCATGTCATCCATTTTTTAAAGGTACAAAGAAGTATAAACATGAAAAAATGATTTTTGTTTTTACTTTGACGGAATTTTAAATCCTACTGGATTCCTAGGTACTTCTTCCTGAATAAGTAACTGCTTTAGTGCGGTAAATATCATTTGCAAATCGTCGTCGTGTTTGGAAATTTTCTCATTTTGGGCCAGAACTTTATTTTCAATTTGTTCCAGTCTTATTAAAATATCTTTGCTGGCAAACAACATTTCACGCATTTTGGTGAAAATTCTGATGATGCTGATATTTACTTCTATTGCGGTATCGCTATGCAGAACACTTGACAGCATGGCAACGCCTTGTTCAGTAAAAGCATAAGGTAGCTTTCTTAAACCACCATGATTTGAAATCACAATTTGTGATATCAAGTTTTCTGACTCTTCTTCTGTAAGCTGAAACATAAAATCTTCAGGAAATCTTTTACTATTTCGTTTTACAGATTGGTTTAAAACTCGTGTTTCCACGCCATACATTTCAGCTAAATCCCTATCTAACATAACCTTTCTATCTCTTATGAGATATATCTTGCTAATCACTTTTTCTTCTGTAAGTAATTCCATATTATCCATTTTTTTACCATTTAAAGCATAAAAAACGGGCACCACATTGCTGTAGTGCCCGTTTCGATATGGAATTTAGTTTTTCTTATCCAACATTA
>DAOORG010000227.1:0-4391 GCA_035389165.1 Chitinophagales bacterium | reverse complement strand
GCCAAAAGTTTTCCTTCTGTCAAATCTATCAATTGCTCGCGGCCTGGTCCGTTAGAAACCATCGCTACTTTTGTATTGAGATAAGTTTCCAAATAGTTGACATAATCCTGTAATTCACTTGAAATGGGACCTGTTGGATTTATCGTTCCCCAACTTTTGAAAAAGATATTCGTTGGAACGATTTCACGGTTCACCATATCATACGGCAAATCTTTAGTTTCCTTGCCATCGTATTTATAATGTGTGCAAACGCCAAATTCGTCAAATGCATTTAAAATATCTGCCTTCGTTATCACTAATTTAGTAACACCATTAATTAAACAGGCATAATTCAAAGCCGGTAAATCAATCCAGCCGCAACGACGCGGTCTGCCTGTGGTAGCACCAAATTCAGCACCTTCTTTGCGCAATTTCTCACCTGTTTCATCTGTAAGTTCAGATGGAAATGGTCCGCTGCCAACACGTGTGCAATATGCTTTGGTAATGCCAATCACTTCACCTATGTGTTTTGGTGAGATACCTAATCCTGTACAAACCGCAGCAGAAATAGTGTTGGATGAGGTAACAAACGGATAGGTTCCGAAATCTATATCTAACATAGAGCCTTGCGCACCTTCTGCTAAGATTTTCTTTCCTTTTTTCAAGGCTTCATTTATGAAATAGACAGATTCAACCTGTTTGTATTCTTTGAGTTTTTCGATAGCATCAAACCAGCTGTCTTCCAGTTCGCTCAGTTCATAATCAAAATTATAAATCTGCAATAACTGTAAATGCTTTGCTTTCAACAATTCATATTTTACAATAAAATCATCTTCTAAAATATCACCAACTCTAAGTCCGTTGCGACCGGTTTTATCCATATACGTAGGTCCGATTCCTTTTAAGGTAGAGCCAATTTTAGAAGAACCTTTAGAAGATTCTGAGGCGGCATCTAAAATTTTATGCGTCGGTAAAATCAGATTGGCACGTTTTGAAATAATCAGCCTTTCTTTTACCGGAATTCCCTGTTTTTCCAGGTTTTCGATTTCTTTTAATAAAGTAACCGGATCTATCACCACACCGTTGCCGATATAGTTTATCTTTCCTTCGCGAAAAATTCCGGAAGGTATCGTGTGTAAAACATGTTTAACACCATCAATATAAAGTGTGTGTCCGGCGTTCGGGCCGCCTTGAAAACGTGCAATAATATCGTATTTATCGGCTAGGTAATCAACAATTTTTCCTTTTCCTTCATCGCCCCATTGCAGGCCTAATATTACATCTACTTGCATAAAAATTATCAGTTATTGGTTATGTATAGAATTTTTTCAAAAAAAACGTACTGTTTTACGTCAAGTGTTAAAGTTATAAATTAATAACAAGATTCTTTAATTAAAGAATTATTAGGAAGTATGTTAAAAAATAAAAAAATACCACTAAAAGTCTATCGGCTTTATAGATTATAAAAAATTAGTATTACATTTGTTTCGACAAACGAATTGTATAAACAACTAACACATTATTATCATGAATGTAAAAATGACAGATGCCGAGGTCTTTCGATGTTGCAGAAGATTAGTATAAAAGCAGAATATGAACTTTACTTAATCTTCTAAAACTTAAACATGAAAAATATAGAACTTAAAAAATTTACGTTAGGATATGCACTGACACAGGAACAAATTGAATATTACAATCAATATGGATTTATTCATTTTGAAAATTTTTTACCTGAGCATGAAGTAGATTCAATTATCAAATCATCAGAAAAATTGCAGGATGATTGGATAAAATACAATGTGAAACAAGTTAACGGAATACCAATTAAATATGGCAAAGACGAACATGGTAATACAATTGTACAGCGTTTTGCATTTGCCAATAAATACAGCAATGAGATACAATCTTTTATCCAGCATCCACAATTAAATGCACTTAAAGTATTAATGCCTGATGGTGCACGCATCGGCGAAAATGAAAAAGATGGTGCTGTGTTAAATCATTATGTAAATGTGCCGGACAGCAACTACAAACAATTAGGATGGCATACAGATAGTGCACGTGATATTTTTTATGGAAAAAAAATTGAACAGTTCATCAATATCGGATTATACTTAGATGATTCTTCAGAAGTAAACGGTGGATTGCGTGTATTGCCCGGTACACATAAACAAGGGCTATTTAGTACATTATTTAAGAAAGCATATTTTCTGAATAATCAGAACGATAAAAATGAAGTGTTGGTGCGAGCTAAAAAAGGAGATTTGGTTATTCACGACGGAAGGATGTGGCATAGGGTTGCTCCATCACCCTTTTTTGGTGAGAAAAGCAGACGAAGAGTAATTTACGTGCCATTAATATCCGGCGCGTATCAACCAAAAGATGCGAATAGTAAAACACCATTTTATCATAGATTTCAAAAGTTGGCAGGCTAGTGTAGTTGATAAGAATATAGTTTTTTGAATATCAGATATAGAAAAGTATAGAAGAAAAATTGGCGGTTATACGCATTTCATAGCTTTTCAGACCGGGTGCAGAGAACGCCAAACTCTGCACCTTTTAGTTTTTTGCTGGCACAATACTAATTATATGAAAACGATTACCATCATAGGTGGAGGCGCTTCAGGTGCATTAATTCTGATAAATATCCTTAAGTATTTTCCGGATGCACCCATTTCAATAAAATGGATTGAACGGTCTGGTGAATTTGGTACCGGTACTGCATATTCTACCGATAAAGATTATCATTTGTTAAATGTACCAGCCAATGTAATGGGATTGTTTCATGATTATGCAAATGATTTTTTTGAATGGTTATTAAAAAAAGGATATACATATTCAGAACATGATTATGTGCCCAGAAAAATTTTTGGTGATTATATTAAAGAGAACTTATTTTCCTTTTTAAAAAGAAATGAGAACATATATATAGAGCTGATACAGGCGGAAATTATAGATATTGAAAAGGAAGTAAATCATTATATACTGATTCAGCAAAACGGAAAAAGAATAAAATCGGATGTAGTATTACTTTGCACCGGAAATTTCTTACCTGCAAATCCACAGCTAATTGATATGGAATATACTGAACATCCGAGTTATTTCAGGAATCCGTGGAGCAATGATATTCATCAATCTATTAAAAGAACAGATGACATTTTAATAATTGGTACAGGATTGACGATGGTTGATAAAATGCTCGATTTATATCACCAAATCCATAAAGGTAAAATTTATGCTATTTCAAGAAATGGATATCTGCCTTTTACACATTATCCATGTAGTCGCCATCAGAAATATCCTGATTACAAAGAGGAATTATTACAGGCTACTTCAACAAGAGAATTATATACTATTATAAGATACCACATAGATAAAGGAATTAAATCAGGCATTGACTGGCGTGTAGTGGTAGATACTATTCGTCCTGCATTGCCAGAAATTTGGGATAACCTTCCTTTGAAAGAAAAAAAGTCTTTTTTTCGAAGAGTAGGTTCAATATGGACTGTAGTAAGGCACCGAATACCTGTAATTTGTGCTGATATTATTCATTTATTGAAAGACAAAAAACAGCTGTCTGTGTTAGCAGGTCGCTTAAAGGAAATTAAAGAAACTGAGAACGGATTTATTGTTTCATATCTGGATAAACAAGAAAGGTATAGAAAAGAAATAGTTGTACAGAAAATCATCAATTGCAGCGGACCTCAACTGAATCCACAAAATACAGATTCTTTATTGCTTAAAAATTTATTGAATAAAGAAATGATTTGTATAGATCAATTAGGGTTGGGTTTCAATGCATTGACAGACGGTAAATTACTGGATAAACACAACAACGTAATTCCCGGATTATATACAATTGGGAATGGTCTCAAAGGTATCTTGTTTGAGTCTACTGCAATTCCGGAAATTCGTCTTCAAGCTTATAATTTAGCCAAAGAATTAATTCAGCAAAATGTTGAAAAAATCTCATAATATCTCACAGCGTATTATCGCTTTCGGCAGTATTTTTTTACTTGTTTTATATTTATTGATTTTTAGAAGGAGTGTACCTGATTCATGCATAACCAAAACACCGAATAGTAAAAATAAAAAAACCTGAATCATAGTATTCAGGTCTTTTATCTTTTATGGTTTTTTGCAATTTAGAATATCGACTTATATATAGTATATGAACTGGTTACAATAATTAGAACACCAACCAAACGCATAATGGTAGTTGGACTCATAAACCGAAGCACGTAAGCACCAATAGGTGCAGCAATGACACCGCCAATTATTAACGCCAGCACAGGCTTCCAGGCCTCAATTCCTAAAAAGAAAATAAATACACCGGTACTGAAAAAGGTAACAAAAAATTCTGCGGTGTTGACTGTTCCGATTACTTCGCGCGGTGAATTTCCTTTGTCTAT
>DAOORG010000226.1:0-4402 GCA_035389165.1 Chitinophagales bacterium | reverse complement strand
TTTATATAAAAAGCCCGTTTCTTCATCTAATGCTAAAGTGTTCTCGTAACCGCCTGCATGTGTTGGTTTACCAAGTGTATACAAATCATTAATCCATAAATTATGCTGAATAGCAAAATCAAAAACAATTCGCTTTTCTATATCTTCTTGTTCGTGGTGTGAGAAGTCTGTTTGTTGTCTTTTGAGTTCTCTTGCAATTGTTTCAAAGCCTTGTTTAAGTTTATCGGCAACACTCTTTCTGAGAGAATTTTCATCGCTCCTTCCGAATTTTTCTGATGTGCTTTGCTTAGGTATTTCACCGTTATCATTTTCCACAAAATTACATTTTATTACACTATTAATCAACTCAAAGATACACGGAAAGCATTATTCCAACAAGTTTTAACCATTATTCCAAACAATAATTACCTAAATACTGATACAACAAATGTCATCTTGTCAGAAAATTTCATTCGGTACAACTTTTGAATCATTATCTACAATCTCATTTCTCAAATCTAAAAATCTAAATATCTATGTCAATGGAAACAGGAAAAATTAATGTACAAACCGAGAACATCTTTCCAATTATTAAAAAATTCTTGTATTCAGACCACGAAATTTTCTTGCGTGAGTTGGTATCAAATGCAGTAGATGCAACCAAAAAATTAAAAGGTTTAGCACAATTAGGCGAAGCAAAAGGCGATTTAGGCGACTTGACCATCGAAATTAAAATCGATAAAGAAAACAATACGTTAACCATTGCCGACAAAGGCTTAGGTATGACTGCTGATGAAGTGAAAAAATACATCAACCAGATTGCATTTTCGTCAGCAGGTGAGTTTGTAGAGAAATTAAAAAACACAGATTCGAATACCGTAATCGGACACTTTGGCTTAGGTTTTTACTCAGCGTTTATGGTGGCCGATAAAGTGGAAATTCTAACCAAATCGTATAAAGACGAACCAGCGGTAAAATGGACTTGTGATGGTTCAACAGAATTTACTTTAGAAGAAATTAATAAAGAACAACGTGGCTCAGAAATTATCTTGCATATTGCCGAAGATTCTAAAGAATTTTTAGAAGAACCACGCATTAAAACCTTGCTCAATAAATACTGCAAATTTTTACCGATTCCGATTCAATTTGGTTTTAAATGGCAAAGTGAAGATGACAAGAAAGAAGGCAAACCTCAAGAACCGGAAATCATAAACAATACCAATCCAGCATGGACAAAAACGCCTTCTACTTTAACAGACGAAGACTATAAAAACTTTTATCGCGAATTATATCCGATGAATTTTGATGAGCCACTTTTTTGGATTCACCTAAATGTAGATTATCCGTTCAACTTAACTGGTATTTTGTATTTTCCAAAATTGAAAAAGAATTTTGAAGTACAAAAAGATAAAATCCAATTGTATTGCAATCAGGTTTTTGTAACCGATAATGTTGGCGAAATTGTACCGGAATATTTGACTTTATTACACGGCGTTATTGACTCACCGGATATTCCATTAAACGTATCGCGTTCTTATTTACAAAGCGATGGAAATGTGAAAAAAATCAATCAGCACATCTCTAAAAAAGTATCCGATAAATTGCAGGAAATCTTCAACAGCGACAGAAAACAATTTGAAGAAAAATGGAGCGACATCGGTTTGTTTGTGAAATACGGCATGATCAGCGATGAGAAATTTTATGAAAGAAGCAATAGCTTTGCTTTGTTTCCAACTACAGAAAATACGTTCTATACTTTTGCTGAATTAAAAGAAAAGATTGCGCCAAACCAAACGGACAAAGATGGCAATTTAGTGGTGCTATATACTTCTGATGAAGAAGAACAACACAGCTACATTGTACAAGCAAAAGAACGTGGCTACGAAATTGTGAAATTGGACACGATGATTGACAATCATTTCATACAACAAGTAGAAATGAAAAATGACAAGACACAATTCAAACGTGTAGATGCTGATATTGTTTCTAATTTAATTCCAAAAGAAGAAGAAGCGGTTTCTGTTTTATCTAAAGAACAAGAAGAAAAACTGAAAACATTATTTGAAACCACGATTGAAAAAACAAAAGCAGATATCGAACTAAAAGCATTATCACCAACTGACGCACCAATTGTGATAACTCGCAACGAGTTTATGCGCAGAATGATGGAAATGCAAAAAATGGGTGGCGGCTCGCCGTTTATGTTTGGCGGCATGGACGAAAAATTAAATTTGGTCATCAACACCAATCATCCAATAAATACAAAGCTATTGGAAGAAGATGTAGCACATCAAGAAAAACATATCAAACAACTATACGATTTAGCATTGCTTTCTCAAAATATGCTGAAAGGAGAAGCATTGACGAAGTTTGTACAAAGAAGTTTTGAATTAATATAAAAAATAGACATTCAAGGTTTAAAAACCTTGAATGTCTATTTCTATTTAATCTTAGCAATTATTTGGTTGTTATTTGAAGTGCTTGTAAGCAATCCAAAACCACCAATAACATTGGTATAAAACCAAAATGGTGCTTCATAAATTTTATTTGAGAGTATATCGTAATATTTTCGTTTGCTTTCAATATCCAGATAATAGGATGCAGAATATTGCCTAACAGAGATGCCAATATAAGCTTCTTGTATACTTGTATCAGAATCATACAACTTAGAAATTTCTAAATTAAACGATTTTGATTGACCATTAAATGTAACATCATCTAATTGGTTGCCGTTATAAATATTGTTTAGTTTTATTCCATTTATAGCATTCAAATAAGCATAACTGGTTTGCCAAATTAAAACACTATCTGTTGCACTTCGTTTATAGTATCTGCTGAAGTAATAATACGGATACACAACATAAACATTATGTTTATTGGCATCATCAATAATGGTAAATTGTAATTGAGCAAAGGTAGAATCTATACCTAAAACCAATAATGGAAATCCAGTAACACTTGTATTGGTAACGGTAGCCAAAGAAGGAATCGTGTCGGTTGCAGAAATACTCGGAAAATTTGGATGCGTTGCTTTAATCGTATATACTTTATCTGGTTTTATATGAATAGCTGTATCGGTGTAATATCCATTTGTAAAAAGATGAGAGCTATCTAAAATAAATACTAATGTGCTTATTTTATTTCCATTTTCAAATAATTCAACATTTGCGTCATAGATATATTTCAATTCAAGAGAATCTGTTGGCAATGCACTTTCATATAGTTGTACCATAACTTTATTGTCATTGTCTAGCATAGCGTGTAATGTCATCTGCTTTGCTATATCGCTATGTATTGGCAATTCTTTTTCGCAACATATAAACAAGAGCGCAATACTATATATCCAAATACTATTTTTCATTAGCTTTTATTGTGATAGTGTAACTTAACGACGGTAAAATTGGAAATAAACTCAATTGATAATATGTTTTATCCGTTGAATTATCAGATTTTTTAGTGTAGACAGAAAAAATATTTTGACGACTATACACGTTATAGATACTAAAATTAAATAAATGTGTTAATCGTTTGGCTTCTTTGGTATAATTAAAGCTAATATCCATACGGTGATACTTTGGCAAAATATAGTCGTTGATACCAGTATAATATGGCAACCAACCATTTGGTGAATAAAAAAATGCCTTAGGTATGGTTGCTCTTTGTCCTGAATTAAACATCCAAGTTACTGCAACATCAAAATGCTTCTTAAAGCGATAAGCAACCATTAACGCCAAATCATGTCGTTTATCAAATTTGAAAAAGAATTCTTTACCATTATTCAATGAATCAAATTGGCGTGTACTCCAAGTTAAATTATACCTTGCAGATGCAGTAAAATTTCCTTTTGATTTAGCTACATAAAACTCTACACCATAAGCTTTTCCAATACCATTAGCATATACTTGCGATTCAATACTTTTGGTGTTTAATAAAAATCCAGCGTTGTTTTTATAATCTATTTGATTAAACATTTTTCTGTAATAAGCTTCGACACACCATTCCCATTTTTTAATTTGTTGATGCATACTTGCAGAAAAATTCCAAGCCGTTTGTGGTTTTATATAATCATTTGTTGGCAACCAAACATCGTATAAAATATCAGATTGTCTACTATTAAGTAAATGCAAATGTTGTGATGTATACATAGCCGTACCAGCAATTATTATTTGTTTAGGCAATGTATATTGAATTTTAAATCGACCTTCTGGTGTGATATAATGTACTTTTTTATGCGCATAAAAATTTACATTAAAACCAAAAGTGAGTTGCAATTGCTTATACTTAAAATCGTGTTGTGCTGATATTGTTGCTAAAAAGAAAGAAAATACAGGATACTTATTTTCTACAGTAGAATCTACATCTGGTTCTTGCGCTAGTATATCTTTATAATCGCGTTTAAAATTTAATGTAGATTGCAACACTT
>DAOORG010000225.1:0-4406 GCA_035389165.1 Chitinophagales bacterium | reverse complement strand
AATGATGGTGATAAAAATGTATTGAACTGGACTACTGCCTCTGAAATAAATACGCTGAAATTTGAAGTGGAACGCAGTCCGCAAAGCATCGGTGGTGTGTTTACATATATCGGCGAATTGCCTGCTGCTGGTTCCAGCAATGTTCCGTTATCTTATCATCTCAATGATAATAATCCATTAACCGGAGATAATTATTACAGATTAAAAATGATAGACATAGATGGCACCTTCAAGTATTCACAAACTATCTTTATCCGAAATGACAAAGATGTGGTGTACACGAATGCTATAAACGGCATTTATCCAAATCCAACCAGTCACCTGATAAATATCGATTATCAGTCGGCAGCTATCAGTAAAGTAGAAATAAAAATTCTGAATGTAGTAGGACAGGAAATGAGTGTCACAGAAATGAATACACTTAAAGGAAATCAACTGTTGCAAATGGATGTCAGCAGTTTTGCAGACGGTGTCTATATCATAAATATAAGAGATGTTACGAATGGAACTGTTCAGCAGTCTAAATTTATAAAAGATTAAATTTCAACTGTATTAAAATTAAATCCCGACTTTTGTCGGGATTTTTTTAATTTTATACAATATGAAGCATTTATTACTGGTTTTCTTTTGTTGTTTCTTCACCTATTCATTCACACAAGATTCACTTCCTGCTATTCAGGATACAAGTAGCCATTCATTGGACACTATCGTGAAATTGAGCGAAGATTCAGTAACTGTTATTCCGGTTTCAGAAGAATTGTCCACAACAATAGCTGCTTCTGCTACTGAATTACCATCTAAAAAGAAAAAATTTACAGTAGACAGAGTTCGCATTCTCTTTGGAATTAATTATTCCTTTTTAAATCCGGTTGTAACAGAAAAAGATGTCTTTCAAGGTCCGTTTTATCCGGTAAAAGATTCTACACCTGTTTGGGAAGACAGAAATACAAAGTCAAATTTATCAAAAGACTACCGCTCCGGAAATTTTCAATTTAATATACAGGCAAATTTCTGGAAAGGTTTATTTGTTGGAATGAACTATCAGTTTTTTACTATTAGAAAATATAAAAAAGATCCCAATCTTGGCAACTTGTTATCTAAAACGAATGCCATGTTTTTTCTGGTATCTGCACAGTTCGGATATGTTTTTGAATTTCTTAAAAATAAATCATTGCAAATTCATCCATCTGTGCGCATAGGCGGATACACAGCAGACGATTACTATGACAGTGGTATCGGTAAGAAATTTTATATGGGCACCGACTTGCAAATCCGTTATTTAATTAAACGCAAAGCAGGTTTTAGTCTCGGTTTTGATTATGATTTTTTGCGGTATAAAAGAAAAGGATACAGTGATATTTTTGAGCGCGATACTTATCAGAAAACTACATTCAGTAATATTCACCTGAATGCCGGTGTCTATATTAATGTATCAGTAAATACTAAGAAAAAATAACCCTTTTTTATTCAGTAAAATTCCATGCAAAAAAAAATTACACTTGGCAAACTCTTACTGGTCGCATTGCTGCTAATTTTAAGTTTTCTGGTGCTCAATTTTAATGAAACACTCAGAGTGCCTTCCATTTTTGATGGTAAGTTTTATACAACGGCATTACTCAAACAATCTGATAAACCTTACAACCTTCCGGAAAAGCAAGTGGTTTTACCAGATTTGTCTCTTTGGCTGGATAGCACGGCTGCTGCAAAATATCAATATCCTGATTTTTTTCTGCAAAATACAAGTACTACCTCTTTCCTGGTGCTCAGAAATGACACCGTAATTTTTAAGCGATACCTGAATGGAATAAAAGAAGGTGATAACACACAGCTGTTTTCTGTTACTAAAGTGTTTGTTACTGCTTTGCTCGGAATGGCTGTACAAGATAATTACATTAAAGATGTGGAAATTCCTGTAACGAATTATTTTACAGATTTGCCAGACAAGCAATTTCAACTGCTTACACTTCGCCATCTGATGCAAATGGAATCAGGATTAAATTATGACGAATACGGTAATATTTTTCAAACGTTGCAGTATTATTACGATAAAAACCTTACACGTTCTATTTACGGTGCAAAATTTGATTCCTTGCCGGGAAAACAATTCAAGTATAAATCCATAGATACACAAATTTTAGGTGAGTGTATTAAAAAAGCTTTAGGCGATAAAAAAATCCTGGATTATTTTAATGAGAGAATGTGGAATAACTTAGGTATGCAGGACACCGCTTATTGGGCTTTGGACAGCAAAATAACCAGAAATCCAAAATACTATGGAGGTTTAAATATGTCGGCTCGTGATTTAGCAAAATTTGGTACCATGATTTTGCATGATGGCAAATTCAGAAAAAAACAATTATTACCTAAAGACTGGTTTAACTACTGTGACGACACGCTGCACAGAAGTGTGGAGGACGATAAATATTGTATGGGTTGGTATTATTCTATTGACGATGCAGCCAGCGATGTCTATTATGCAGCTGGTTTTAATGGTCAAATTATGCTCATCAACGAAACCAAAAATGTAATCATCATAAGGCTGGGCAAAGACCGTGGTGGCGTGGATTGGTATCCAATTATGAAGAAATTATCAGAATCCGTTTAAAATTCACTATTAAAAATCGTTAAAATGCATATTTATAAGTGCGAATAGCTTATTTTTGCACTTCAATTTTAACATATGAAATGAGCTTGTAGTTCGTACATCAAACAGAAATAATCATTTGCGAATTACAAAGGCACTATTAAAAACAATAATAATAATAATATGAAACAACTTATTTCCATTTTTATATTCGCTGCATTGTTCGTCTCTTTGGCAGAAGCTAAACCAAAGAAACCAAAGAAAGGAACTGCAGCAGTAGCAGCAGTTGTCGTTAAAGATACTATTGAATTTAAAACAAAAGCAGACACCGTTTCCTATTTCATCGGTATGCAAATTGGTGCGGATATGGTAAAGAATGGTGCAACAGACATTAATTCTATCGCACTGGAAAAAGGACTTTCAGATGCATTAAATTCAAAAGCACCTAAAATTGATCCGCAGTTAGCAATGATGTATGCACAAGCTTATTTCACAGAAAAACAAGCGATAAAAAAAGCAGAAGAAGATGCAAAAGCAAAAGCTTTCCTCGATGCGATCACTTCAAATCCAGCAGTTAAAACAACGGCTAGCGGTTTAAAATATGAAATCCTGAAAGATACTACCGGTGCAAAACCACTGGCAACAGATAAAGTGACTGTGCATTACAAAGGCACTTTAGTAAGCGGCAAAGTATTTGACAGCTCAGAAGGTGGCGAGCCGGTTACCTTTCCTTTAAACCAGGTAATTAAAGGTTGGACAGAAGGCGTACAGTTAATGTCTGTAGGTGCTAAATACAAATTCTACATTCCCGGAAATCTGGCATATGGCGAACAAGGTGTTCCTCAGGCTGGTATCGGTCCAAATGAAACACTTATATTTGAAGTGGAATTGCTTAATATAGAAAAACCGGCACCTCAGGTTCCAACAGCACCAAGTAATCTAATTTTAGAAGGTCAATAATAAATACTAATCAATCATAAATTTTTTAAAAATGAATAAAAACACATTCAACTTAATTATCATTTCGGTAATTGCGCTCACCTCAGCGTGTAAATCCAAAAGCAGCTTTTTAGGCTCTACACCTAAAAAAGAAATGGACTCTGTATCTTATGCTATTGGTATACAAATGGGTGAAAACCTGAAACAAAACGGACTGGACAGCACTTTAAATGTTGACTTGGTGGCACGTGGAATTTACGAAGTACTGAATAATAAAAAAGCATTATTTGGTGGTGATACCTTAACCGGTGTTATTATGAAACACTTCAATCCACAGGCTTATACAATGATGCAGGAAAACGAAACAAAGTCAAAAAAATTCTTTGAAGAAAACGCTAAAAAACCAGGTGTTAAAACAACTGCAAGTGGTTTACAATACGAAGTTATTTCTGAAGGAACAGGTCCTAAGCCAACACTTTCTGATGTGGTAAAAGTAGATTACATCGGTACGTTGTTAGACGGAACTGAATTTGACAGCTCTATCAAACGTGGCGAGCCTGCAACTTTCCCTTTAAATGGTGTAATTCCGGGCTGGTCTGAAGGTTTACAACTAATGACAGTCGGTTCTAAATACAAATTATATATTCCGGGAAAACTGGCATATGGCGCTCAAGGTCAGCAACAAGCTGGTATTGGACCTAATGAAACGCTTGTGTTTGAAGTGGAATTGAAAAGCATAGAAAAACAACAACCACAACAAGGTGGTGGCGATCAGGCTGCAATGCAGAAAATGATTGAAGAAGCAATGAAAAAACAAGCTCAGGGAAAATAATCCTTGAACAAAATAGCTACAAAAGCCTTTCCTTATGGAGAGGCTTTTTTT
>DAOORG010000224.1:0-4420 GCA_035389165.1 Chitinophagales bacterium | reverse complement strand
AATCCAATTGCTCTTCCGTTGCATCCAACTGGAACATCAAATCAAATACTTTTTCGTGTACTTCATCCGGTGTACAGTTTTCTTTATCTACTTTATTGATAACGACAATCGGTTTCAAACCTAATTGTAACGCTTTTTGTAATACGAAACGCGTTTGCGGCATCGGACCTTCAAAAGCATCTACCAGCAACAAAACACCATCAGACATTTTTAATACGCGTTCTACCTCACCACCGAAATCCGCGTGACCCGGTGTATCAATAATATTAATTTTATAGTCTTTATATTTTACCGCAGCATTTTTTGCAGTAATCGTGATACCACGCTCACGCTCTAATTCATTGTTGTCCATGATTAAAACACCGGTGTTCTCATGCTCTGAGAATGTTTTGCATTCCCATAGAATTTTATCTACTAAAGTGGTTTTACCGTGGTCAACGTGCGCGATAATCGCAATATTTCTGATTTTTTGCATAAAAGGAATTGATTAAATTTCGAGGTGCAAAGGTACGTCTTTAAAGACGCTTTTACTAACAATACACTTATTCACAATAATTTTTTGACTTTTAATTTCAAAGTTTTAACTTTATAGTAATGTGCGACACCTTTATTCATATCCCGTCTTCAACAACAGCATCCGTAATATTTGGCAAAAACAGCGACAGAGAACCCAATGAGGCTCAGCAAATTGTATGTTATCCTGAAAAAACAAGAGAAAAGAACACAATAAGAACCACGTTCATAGAGGTGGAACATCCCCGGGAGACCTGCGAGGTGATTTTGAGTAAACCTTTTCAAATGTGGGGTGCTGAAATGGGATGTAACGAATTTGGCGTCTGTATCGGAAATGAAGCCGTTTTTACCAAAATACAATTTGACAAGAAAAATATCGGATTAACCGGAATGGATTTGTTACGCTTAAGTCTTGAAATATCCAAAACGGCTGAAGAAGGATTAAACAACATTATCTATTATCTGGAAAAATACGGACAAGATGCTTGCGGCGGTTATACAGATAAAAATTTTTATTATCACAACAGTTTCATTATTGCAGATAAAAACGAAGGATATGTTTTAGAAACAGCCGGAAAACATTGGGTATATGAAAAAGTAAAAGGTTATCGCGCTATTTCCAACGGATTAAGCATTGAAGAAAAATATGATGGAATCAGTAAAAATGCAATTGACTTTGCTCGTCAGAAAAACTGGACTAAAAATAATGAATCGTTTAATTTTAAAAAAGCATATAGTCAATGGCTGATGCCCAAATTAGCCGCTTGTGAATTCAGAAGAACCAATAATGAACAAAAGGGAAAATCATTTTCGAATTTTAACGTTGAAAATGCCTTTCAAATACTTCGTTCACACAGTGGAGATAATTTTTTACCGGAAAAAGGAACTACTCAATCTATGTGCATGCATGCTTCCGGATTATTTACACCACATCAAACGACGGGCTCTATGGTCGTCGAATTAAGAAAAGAAAAACCGGCAACAATTTGGCTAACCGGAACTTCAACACCATGCATTAGCTTGTTCAAACCATTTTATTTTGGTAATGATGTTTTACAAAAAAATAATTTTATTTCTCCAACTGCAACTTATGATAATTCATATTGGTGGCAATGGGAAGCCTTTCACAGAAATTTTATTCATTTAAATTACCAGATGAAAATAACAGCCTTCACATCCGAAAGATTAACCATTGAAAATTATTTTTTGGAGGAGGATGAACAATTAATATCTGGAAGTTCAGATAAAACTGCATTAGCTGAACTTTCTTCAAATTCGCTCAGAGATTCTGAAGATTTCCTGGATAGATGGAAAAGTAAGATCACGCATTCAAAAAAAATCGGGCATTTTTTATACGATGCTTTCTGGAACAGGCAAAATAAAAAAGCAGGCCTCTTGAAAAACAAGCAACTAAAATTATCCGCATTGATGCTTTTACTGTTTTGGTTTTCGTTTTCAGGCTTTGCAAAAACAACAGACAAATACCATTCATTCGCCCTGCAATATGATTCACTGCAAGTCCCTTCCGTGAATTACGGGCTCGGACACTTCAGCATACAATGGAACAGCAGGAAGGGTATTCTCTCTCTTGTTAACACTCAACAGCCAGGCAAAATACTATGGCAAAATGCAGCAGGTACAGGATTCTGCGGAGCAGCGCAGGGGAATATGGATATCCGCGAAAAAAGAGGCTCCTTCCTGATTAAAGATAAAAAAAAATCAGTTACAACTATCCAGGAAATAAATTCCATAAGCGGTAACGATAGTATGGTTTCTGTACGTGGGTATTTCCTGTCAGGAAAGCAATCTGTTTCTTACCAGCTTTCATTTTCTCTTCGATCCGAAAATCAATTACACATCCGGCTTTTCGCTTCCGATAAAAAATATGATCGACTTTACCTTTCAAACCACTGCAGTATCAGTGAGCATTTCTTCGGATTAGGTGAACAGCCGACACATCTCGATCACAAAGGCAATCGCATATCGGTACTGGTGCAGGAACAAGGGATTGGCAGAGGTGATATGTACACGGATAAACCCGTGCTGGACATGATAGTGCACAGTCTCCTGGGAGCATCTGCAGGAAATGATTATACTTCCTATAAACCTGTTCCTCATTACATCTCTTCGCTTTCTAATTCTATATACCTCGAGAATACGGAATATTCGGAATTTGATTTTACACAAAAAGATAAAATTCAGATTGAGGTTTTTTCAGATACACTTCAAGCCAATATCATTTTCGCAAAAAAGCCATTGGATGCCATTGAAGAATATACCTTATTCAGCGGACGAATGCAGCCATTGCCCAACTGGATTCAGCAGGGCGCCGTGATCGGCATGCAGGGCGGAACGGAAAAAGTTTACGAGGTCTGGAAGACCCTGGAAAAAGCCGGCACTCCGATCTCCGCATTCTGGCTGCAGGATTGGGTCGGGCAGCGGATCACACGTTTCGGGAAACAATTATGGTGGAACTGGGAACTAGACGATTCACATTATCCCAACTGGAATAAACTTCTCGACAGCCTGCATCATAAGGGCATTAATGTAATGGGCTATATCAATCCTTATCTTGTAGAATTAGCTGGACAAAAAGAAAAGTTCAAACGCGACATGTACAAAGAAGCACTAACTCATCACTACCTGGTCTGCAATAAAGATGGCGATCCTTACCAGGTAAACATGGGTGCTTTTAAGGCTTCAGTAACCGACCTCAGTGATACCTCTTGTGTACGCTGGATGAAAGACATCATCCGGAAAGAATTGCTGGGAAAAGGACTGAGCGGGTGGATGGCAGATTTCGGAGAAGCCCTTCCTTTCGATATCACCTTACATAGCGGAGAGGATCCCGCTTCCTATCACCAGAAATATCCAGAAGCATGGGCTAAGCTTAACCGTGAAGTTATACAGGAAGCAGGACGAGAAGATAGCATAGTGTTCTTTTCGAGAAGCGGCTTTTCAAAAAGCCCGGGATACAGCACCTTATTCTGGCAAGGCGATCAGCTCACAGGCTGGGGAGAAAACGACGGGCTTCCTTCATCTGTAACAGGATTGTTGAGCTCGGGATTGTCTGGCTTTTCTTTAAATCACAGCGACATAGGCGGCTATACTTCGATTGGAGTGTCAGGGATCTCCATCCTGAAAAGAAGCCGGGAATTATTATACCGTTGGATGGAAATGGCAGCATTTACGCCTGTTTACAGAACACATGAAGGATTAGGTCCTGACAAAAATTATCAGGTATATCAGGATACAGCGACTGCAAAACATTTTGCACGCAATGCAAAAATTTATCGTGCATGGCTTTTTTACAGAAAACAATTGATGGAAGAAGCGGCACAAAAAGGCTATCCTATCTGCCGTCCGTTATTTTTAGATTTTCCAAACGATGTAAATACTTACAGTTTATCCACCCAGTTCATGGTCGGCTCTGAATTATTGGTGGCACCTGTCCTTGATCAGAATAAAACAACGGTCAATGTCTATTTACCAAACGGAACCTGGGTAAATATCTGGACGAATCAAGTAGTAAACAGTACAGGCCAAAATTTTAGTATTACAGGATTATCCGACAGGGCAGCCGTTTTTTACAAACAAGGTTCTGCAGTTGGATTACAATTCAAACAGAATTTAATGAATGAAGGAATCAACTAAAGATTTATAATGGAAACTATTCAAACAGATGTGGTCATTATCGGTGCAGGCTATGCAGGCATTGCAGCCGCCAGGAAATTGCAGGAAGTAGGCAAATCATTTGTGGTCATCGAAGCGCGCGACCGGATTGGAGGCAGAGTAAACACAGAAACGCTGGCTTGCGGTGCCACCGTAGATTTGGGCGCACAATGGATTGGCCCCACGCAACACCATATCTGGAAATGGGCCAAAGAAACAAATACCGAAACGTACG
>DAOORG010000223.1:0-4509 GCA_035389165.1 Chitinophagales bacterium | reverse complement strand
TTTCCTTCTTTGGTTGCCACATAAATATCCAGTCCGCCATAACCGATTTTTCCATTCGATGAAAAATACAATTTATTATCTTCTGAAATGACCGGAAACAGCTCATCTCCTTGCGAATTTACTTTAGAACCTGCATTAACTGGATACTCAAAATCACCGGCTATGTTTCTTTTCGCCACAAAAATATCACGTCCACCATATCCTTCTTTGCTGTCAGATACAAAATACAATTCCTTTTCATCCGTTGATAAAAAAGCCTGTCCTTCATTAATGGTATCTGCAAATAGTTTGATGCGTTCGGGTGCGCTCCAGCTATCGTCTATATTTTTTACCGTTCGGTAGATATGGCAATATTCGTTTACATTTTTGGCTTCGCTGCCACAACGCGTGAACAATGCAGTTTTACCGTCTTTGCTCAGCACCAGTTCTGCATCGTGATACAAAGTGAAGAATGGTTCCGGCAACAACGTAGCTTCACTAAATTTAGTCGAGCTTGTTTTAGACGCTGAATAGATATCTGCATAGCCTTCACCTGTCCATTCATCGAGGTTGCTTTTATTGCCGTTTTTTGTTGATGTGTAATATAGTGTATTGTCTTTTATGAAGGGTGCAAAATCCAGACTTGGTGTATTGAAATCCAGGTTGGTTAATTTTGTCAAAGGCGGTTTCTTCATTTTCTTTAACACCTCATCCAGAAAATCCAGCTCTTTTTGCATGCGGAATTTTTCGCTTTTATTTGCTTTCAGGTAATCATCGAGTACTTTGTATGCTTCCTGATATTTTTCATTTCTTTTTAAAGCATTGACATATAAAAGTGTGGCGTCGTTTAATACGCGCGCATCTGCAATCTTTTTATACCAGCTTTCTGCTGCTGAATAGTTTAATTGCTTATCATAGCTTTCTGCAATTTTAAGTGCCAGTTTTGATTGCTGAACGATGTCTTTTGCTTTTTCGTAGTCTTTTTGCAGCATTTCTGAAGCAAGTGAATATTTCTTTAACTGATAGGCAGTTTCACCGTCCTGCACCTTAGAAGTCGATTTACAGGAAACAAAAATTACGGCAACAGCAAAAATGAGTATGTAAGAAATTTTATTCATAGAAAGTAACATCTTTTAAATATAACAAAATTATCGGGTTGCAGTTGAATTTTAAGAGAAACTAACTAAAAATTTCGTTGCAGGTTCGGTTTATATTTTTGCACAACTCATCCAGCGGCAGGTCGTTGGCATCTGAACCAAACGGATTTTCTATTTCATCAGCAATCAATTCAATACTGGTTAACACATAAAAAGTGAAAACAGTTACCGGAATGATAGCGTAACCAAGTGACACCACGTAGGCAAAAGGCATCAACATGATATAGAAGAAAATGAATTTCTTAAGAAAAGCACTGTACGAGTAAGGAATCGGTGTATTTTTAATACGTTCGCATGCACCGCAAATTTCAACAAACTGCTGATAATCATTATTTATAATCAACAATTGCGCATCCGTTAGTTTTCCTTCTTTGTAGAGTAAATCTATCTCTTCAAATATTTCCTTTGCTACCTTATTGGGCAAATGCTTTATATCACCTGAAAAATTATATCGGTCTTTTGTCAGCGTATTTTCGTCCAGTTCCGGAATGGTTTGTTCGTTTCTGAGGTGCGATTTCAGTGACATCGCAAAATAAGGAATCAGCGTTTTCAGTACTTCTAAATGAACGGTATCTTTCGGTACAATCTGATTTAATTTAATGGACAGATTTCTCGATGCGTTTATCAGTTGTCCCCACAATCTTCTGCCTTCCCACCATCGGTCGTAAGCCGTATTGGTTCTGAACACCAGTAATAAGGAAATCACAAAACCCAGCATCGAATAAATCAACGATAGATTTTTAAGCTGAGATTCTTTACTGATATGAATAATTTTAATTTCGAGAATGGATATAAAAAGGCTGTACAAAGCAATGGCTACGATCATCGGAAAGAGCTGCCTTACCGTATCTGATTTATGAAAACGGAAAATAAACGTGAACCAGTCTTTTGGATTATAAGCTATCATAGTGCAAAAATAAAAAAATCCCGACCAATAGTCGGGATTTAAGTATTAAATTATATTCCATTTATTTGGAGAATAACATTTCTCTGTATTTTGGCAATGGCCATAATTCGTCGTCAACAATGGCTTCTAAACCGTCTGTAATATCACGGATTTCATCCATAAGCGGTCGCACTTTATCGCTGTATAACAAAGCTTGTTTCAGTACATTCGTCAGGTCGTTGCCTTTTACACGCAAATCAAACATTTCTTTATCCAGCTTGATTAACTTATCAATACCTTCAGAAATCTGCGTTAAAATATTGGTTTGAGCACTGTAAAGTTTAGCATCGAGACCAATTTCTTTCAAGCCTTTCACATTAGTGATTAGTTTATTTTGATATTCTATACAAGCCGGAATAACCTGATTAATTACTATTTCACCTAATGCACGTGATTCTATCTGAATGGCTTTGATATAATTCTCTAATGCAATTTCGTAACGCGCTTCCACTTCTCTGTGTGTGTAAATACCTTGCGTTTCAAACAACTTCATGGACTTATCAGAAACAAACGCACCTAATGCAACCGGTGCTGTTTTATTATTGCTTAAGCCACGTTTTTTTGCTTCTTTATGCCAGTCGTCAGAGTAGTTATCGCCTTCAAACATTATACGTTTAGCTTCTTTAATCGTTTTACGTAAAACTTTCAAGATAGCCACGTCTTTATAGTCGCCGGCTTTGATGTATTCGTCCACTTCTGTTTTAAAGAGTTGTAATTGTTCCGCTACAATAGTGTTTAACACCGTCATTGGCAGCGCACAGTTTGCAGAAGAACCAACGGCGCGGAATTCGAATTTGTTTCCGGTGAAAGCAAACGGCGATGTTCTGTTTCTGTCTGTGTTATCGAGCATAATATCCGGAATACGATTGTGAATATCCAAACGTAAAGTGATATTATCCTGTTCGTCAAATTTATCTTCATCCACACGTGTTTCAATCATTTCCAGCACTTCTTTCAGGTAAGATCCTGTGAAGACAGAAATAATTGCCGGTGGTGCTTCGTTTGCACCCAAACGATGTTCGTTACCATGTGATGCAACAGATGCACGCAATAATTCTTCGTGGCGATTTACTGCTGCAATTGTATTGATGAAAAAAGTCAGGAATTGCAAGTTGGTTCGTGGTGTTTTTCCGGGTGATAATAAATTTACACCGGTATCAGTACCCATACTCCAGTTGTTGTGCTTACCGCTTCCGTTGATACCTGCAAAAGGTTTTTCGTGGAATAATACTTTTAATTTATGTTTGGAAGAAACTCTGTCCATCACATCCATTAACAATGAATTATGATCTACTGCTAAGTTGGCTTCTTCAAACATAGGCGCACACTCAAACTGAGACGGTGCTACCTCATTGTGACGCGTTCTTACCGGAATACCCAATTTCAGGCATTCGATTTCGAAATCACGCATGTAGGCATACACACGCTCAGGAATGGCACCAAAATAATGGTCTTCCAATTGTTGTCCTTTTGGAGAACGTCTTCCCAATAATGTTCTGCCGCTCATTACTAAATCCGGACGTGCGTAATACATGGCAGAATCCACTAAGAAATATTCCTGTTCCCAACCTAAAGTTGTATTTACGTGCTTCACATCTCTGTCGAAATAATGCGCAACTTCTGTAGCTGCCTGATCCAGTACCTGAATGGATTTTAAGAGCGGTGCTTTATAATCTAATGTCTCACCAGTGTAAGAAATAAAAATAGTTGGAACGCATAATGTTTTTCCATTACCAACCGTCATAATAAATGCAGGCGAAGTAACATCCCAGGCTGTATATCCGCGCGCTTCAAATGTGGCACGAATACCACCAGATGGAAAAGATGATGCATCCGGTTCTTGTTGAGCCAGTGCATCTGCGCTGAATTCTTCAACGCCGCCACCACCTTTTGGCATAAAAAACGAATCGTGTTTTTCTGCTGTAGTACCGGTTAAAGGCTGAAACCAATGGGTATAATGCGTTGCACCTTGTTTCATTGCCCATGCTTTCATGGCAGATGCCACCTGATCTGCGATATCACGGTCCACTTTTTTGCCGTCCCGAATACAAGCGGCTAATTTTTTATAGGCGTCGGATGGTAAAAATTCTTTCATCTCTTTTTCACCGAAAACGGCAGAAGCAAAGAAATCTGAAATTTTTTCAGCCGGCAGCTCTACATTTAATTTTGGTCTGGAGGAAAATGCTGATAAAGCATTAAATCTAGTTTTTGACATACATACTTTGTTTGTATGCTAAGATGATAAAAAAAACAGAAGATTAAAAGAGAATGAGTAGTTTTTACTAAAATTTAGTTAGTATTTACTACGACTTGTTTGTTTTCTTTCCTTGACAAGCATAATCCTATTAAAATAAACGGAATTGCTACAGATCGGTAGCGTACAATGGCACCTGAATTATTGACAATTAATCCAATAAGAAACAAAGT
>DAOORG010000222.1:0-4536 GCA_035389165.1 Chitinophagales bacterium | reverse complement strand
TAAAGCTTACTACTTCTATTTCTCAATAAATGATCGGCAATGACTAAAGCTGCCATTGCTTCCACAATTGGAACAGCGCGTGGCAAAACACAAGGATCATGTCGTCCTCTACCGGTGACAGATGTATCGTTTCCATCCTTATCTACAGAATCCTGAGCATGCATGATGGTAGCCACTGATTTAAAGGCCACATTAAAATAAATATCCATTCCGTTGCTGATGCCGCCTTGTACACCACCGGAATGATTGGTTTTCGTTTTTATAATTCCATTATCGTTGTAGAAAGCATCGTTGTGTGCACTTCCACGCAACTCTGTACCGGCAAAGCCACTGCCATATTCAAATCCTTTGGCTGCATTAATACTCAGCATAGCTTTTCCTAAGTCAGCATGTAACTTATCAAAAACAGGCTCACCTAAACCAACCGGAACACCTTTTATAACGCAGCTCACCAAACCACCGATGGTATCACCGTCTTTTTTTACTTCTTTAATCAACTCAATCATTTTTTCTGCAGTTTCCGCATCCGGACAACGCACGATATTCTCTTCCGTTTTGGATAAATCCAATTCTGAATACGTTTTATCTATGGCAATGGTTCCAACTTTAGAAACATATGCCTGCACTTCTATGCCAAAGTGATTCAATAATTGTTTTGCAATTGCCGCAGCAGCCACGCGAGCCGCAGTTTCTCTTGCCGAACTTCTTCCGCCACCTCTATAATCTCGCGAACCATATTTTGCATCATACGTGAAATCAGCATGAGATGGACGAAAACTGTCTTTTATATGATCGTAATCTTTAGATTTTTGGTCTTCGTTTCTGATCAGTATACCAATAGGTGTTCCTTGTGTTACGCCTTCAAAAATTCCGGATAAAATTTCAAATTCATCGGCTTCTTTGCGTTGTGTTACAATGGCAGACTGACCAGGTTTTCTTCTGTCCAATTCTGCCTGAATAAATGCGGTATCAATTTTCAAACCTGCAGGACAGCCATCAATAATAACACCTAATGCTGCACCATGACTTTCGCCAAAAGTAGTAATACGAAAAATCTCACCAAATGTATTTCCTGCCATACTGCGAAGATAAAAAATTAAACACAATAAAAAGTGAAGTTCATTTTAATAAACCGTTTACCAAATCAACGGTATTAATTCATCAATCTTGTTACTTATGAAGGTTTTTTAATGCCATTTCGCCGGATTCTATTAATCCTTTGGGTTTTAAATATCCTTCTGAAAACAACAATAATTGCTGATTTTTATCGATAAAAATCAAGGTTGGATAGGATGCAACCTGATATTTTTGTGCAATAACAATACCTTCTCCAACTTCAGCATCTATTTCCAGATTTATAAAATTCTTGTTGAAATAGGCTGCAGCTTCTTTATCAGTAAATGTATATTTTTTCATTTTTTTACAATAAGAACACCAACTGGTAGCCACATCCATCATGATAGGTTTGTTTGTGGTTGCTGATAATTTTAATGCTTCTTCTAATGAACCATCAAAAAATATGATTCCACTTTCAGTATTTAATTGATTGCCCAATTTCTTTTCTGAATTGGAATAACCACATGAAACCGACAGCAATACTATTGTAACGAATGCTATGAATGTGTGTGTTTTCATTTCTTTGTTTAAATGATTTATAATACGTTGAATTTTCTCACAAAATATACAATAAAAACAAGTTACAGCTAAATATTTAAAAACAGAATAAGTAGGATTGATTAACTTGCAATCAAATTCTATCTAATGAAAAAAGTTACTCAACTCCTTTTGCTCAATTTACTAATTACATTTACTTGCTTTAGTCAGACTACCACAAAATCAGTGCCGCAAAATGCACGTCCTAAATTAGTGGTGGGTATTGTGATTGACCAGATGCGATGGGATTTTTTGTATCGTTATTACGACAGATATGGTTCAACAGGATTTAAGCGACTAATGAAAGATGGCTTTAATTGCGAAAATACATTTATACCGTATTGTCCCACAGTAACGGCAGCCGGACACACTTGTATTTACACAGGCAGTGTGCCAGCCATTCATGGAATTGTTGGAAACGGCTGGTATGATTATCATGAAAAAAGAGAAATGTATTGCAGTGAAGACAACAGTGTTACAACTGTCGGAAGCAACAATGACAATGGGAAAATGAGTCCTAAGAATATGCTGACCACTACTATTTGTGATGAATTGAAACTGGCTACCAATTTTAAGAGCAAAGTAATTGGCATTTCTATAAAAGACAGAGGTGCTATTTTGCCGGCAGGTCATAGTGCAGATGCTGCCTATTGGTACGACAGTAAAACAGGCAAATTTATTTCTTCTACTTATTATATGAATGAACTGCCAAAATGGGTGTTGGATTTTAACGGTGCAGATAAAATTACATCGTATTACGAAAAAAACTGGAATACCTTATATCCGATAAATTCCTATTTACAAAGCGATTCAGATACTAATCAATATGAAAGCACGCCATTGGGTAGCGACCAAAAACAATTTCCATACGACTTAAAACGTTTTGCAGAAAAAAAAGATTACGGAAAAATAAGAAGCACACCTTATGGTAATTCACTGACCATGGATTTTGCAAAAGCAGCGCTGATACAAGAACAACTTGGCAAAGATTCTATTACGGATTTTTTAGCGGTATCACTTTCTTCACCGGATTATATCGGACATGCTTTCGGTCCGAATTCCGTAGAAGTAGAAGATACTTATTTACGCTTAGACAAAGAATTAGCTGAATTTCTGACATTTCTGGACAAGCAGGTTGGCAAAAATAATTACACTTTATTTTTAAGCGCAGACCATGGCGTAGCGCATATTCCAGGATATTTGGAAAAGCATAAATTGCCGAATGGTGGTGTAACCGGTTCAGCCACAGAAAAAAAATTAAATGCCTTTTTAAAAGAAAAATTCGGATATGACAGCTTGTGCATTGGCAGTGGAAATTATCAGTTCTATCTGAATCATACATTGATAGAAGAAAAAGAAGCAGACTATGAAGATGTATTGGAAGCAACTATTGCTTACCTTAAAAAAGTAGATGGTGTAGACAAAGTTTTTGAATATGCAGACATGCAGGAAGCCATGCTGCCAAAAGACCTGAAAGAACAGTTTATCAACGGATATTATGCAAGTCGCTGCGGTGACGTGCTGGTTGTTTTAAAACCCGGATATATTGACGATGAATATGATGGAAAAGGCACCACGCACGGCATCTGGAGTCCTTATGATGCTCATATACCTTTGTTGTTTTATGGCAATGGCATCGCTAAAGGAAAAACATTTGAGAAAGTATATATGACCGACATCGCTCCTACTTTGTCCGGTTTATTGCATATACAAATGCCAAGTGGTTGTATCGGGAATGTGATTGAGGATGCCATCAAAAAATAAAAATGTTGTATTTTTAAAATTATAAGAATACTTTATGAAAATTACATTTTTAATTATTGACATGCAGCAAATCTATTTAAAAGAAATTGCAGGTATTCCTAAAGCATGTGAGCACATAAATTATGTTGCCTCTTTGTTGAGAAATAAAAACCATACGGTTATTCATATCAAAGATATGGAAGGAGCCGATGAGCAGAATGTTGCATCTTACCAGATTATTCCTGAAATAGAAATAATTGAAAAAGACCTGATGGTTTCAAAAATATGTTCAAATGCTTTTTGGAAAACTGATCTGGAAAAAATAGTATCAGAAAACAAAACGGAACTACTAATACTTTCCGGCTTTGCTGCAGAAAACTGCGTTTTGGCTACTTACAATGGTGCGAAAGAAAGAGGCTTTACAACGGTTATATTACAAAACGGAATCTTAGGTAATCATGAAGATGTAATAACTCAAACATACCGCGACAGAAACATTATTTCGTATCCAGTTATTGAAGCATTGACAAAATAAATAAGTATGCATTAAAAGGATCGAAAAAAAAATGAAAAAATATTTATCAAACATTTTTACACCTTTTGTTTTATCAGTTATATTAATTTCCTGTAATAAAACGGAGAACGTTAAAACGACACAATCAGAAGAAGGAAAATATATTGGAATGAGAAAAGATATTTTTCAAGGAAATAATCCGATTGATGGTGAATATTTATATGACAGCAGTTACCATGACACCATTGATGTGTTACTTTTAAAAGATTCAATTGTATTCATTAAAGGAAACTATAAAAGCCAATACTTAAAGAATGATTCAAACTATTACACCGGCTATAGGTCTTATTTTAAAATTAAAGATTTTGATACTCTAATTGAATCCAATTATTTTTATAGTGGTGTTGATGCATTTCATTATGCTTCAAAAACTTCTGAATTTATTGGATTAAAATAATTACTTATTTATAACTCAACACCATCATCGTCAATCTTGAAATATTCAAAAGATTTTCTTTTTCATCGTAAATCTTTATTTCCCAAACTTGTGTTTTAGTACCAATATGTATAGGCTTTGCAATACCAGTTACAAAACCATCTCTTGCAGATTTCAGATGATTGGAATT
>DAOORG010000221.1:0-4544 GCA_035389165.1 Chitinophagales bacterium | reverse complement strand
GTATTCTCATCTTCATCGCTCACAAACAAATCAAACAATTCTTTGAGTTGGTGCGCTTTATCGGTATGGCCGGTTTGGTCATAGCAGGAGAGCTGGTTGTAGATGAGCGTTTTGATGATTTCCAGATTATTGCACGGCGAGAAAAACTTTGAGTGTGTTTTCACTTTCATCTGCTCCAAATAATGCGTAATCTCACTTCTGGAAAAAGCAATTCCTTTATTCAATGGATTGATATAAAACATGACGCTTTTTTCCTGATCATTGGCGGCCAGTTCTTCATCTGTTAAATGCTTACGGCTATAAGCCATGATAAAATGATAGGGCAGGTTGACGCCATAAATCGGTAAATCATTTTTTTGTGCCAATATTAAATACAGAATACTTAAACTTAAAGAGTTTCCTTTTTTAGAATCTAATAAATTATTGAGGTAACCTAAGTCCGCATCTAATTGTGCTGTCTGATGACCGAAGAAACCGTGTAGCTGAAAAAACACATGATTGATTACATGCGCTTCTTCCAGCGGTGATAAAGCAGGATTCAATTCTATCCAAACATTTTTAGAAATTGTTTCTACTTTCTGCGTTATTTTAAATTCATCCAAATCAGGATATTGAAATTTTGCCACGAGCAAAGCACCTTCAAGCAAATCTTCACCGCCTTTGTCTATCCATTTTATCAAACGATCTTTTACATTGGAAAACTGGATTTTATTTATCAAATCTTCCAATCGTGTTTGTATCAATTGATTTTCCGAGGTTTCCCAAGCAGACTCTAGTAAAGGAATGCCTTCCACACCTAAGGAAAACAATTTATCAGAAACATGCGAATACACTTCACTGTCATTGTCGTCGAGCAATGTTATAAGCGCTTTAAATTCTTTTTCTGAAACTTGTTGCATAATCTGTATTACAATTATAAGGATAAATTTTAAACAATGAACTGAAAAAATAGTTGATTTTTCTCAACAAATGTGTGAATGGATTTTGTCTTTTGTGCGTTATGCTCGGATGCTGAAACAAGTTCAGCATGACGAACGTATAGTTTGACCTATTTGTAACTTTCCAATCTGGTCAAGCAAAATAAACAATATTGTACCAGCACCTGTCATCTTGAACTTATTTCAGGATTTATTAACGATGCTATTTCTTCTTCGCTGCTGCTTTTTTTGCCGGTGCTTTTTTGGTTGTCGCTGCTTTCTTAGCGGCAACCTTCTTTGGTGCAGCTTTTGTAAAAGCATTCGGCACCTGTGTTTCTATCATGGCTTTTACTTCATCCAGTGATAATAAGGCAGCTTCTTCAGGTGTATATTTTTTGCCGGTTAGTTTCAGCATCTTTTTATTAAACTTAATAAACGGCCCCCAACGTCCATTTTCCACGGAGATTTTTTCTTCCGGGAAATTCAATATAAAACGGTTGGCTTCTTTTTCTATTTTCTTTTCTATCAAATCCGCACATTCTGCTTCGTTAATGGTGTCGAATTTATAACGCGCCGGAATATTGATAAATAAACCATCCCATTTTATAAACGGACCAAATCTGCCTTTTCCTTTAGTAACAGGTTTGCCCTGATAATGCGCAATTGGAGCATCTTCTATTTGCTTTCCTTTAATGACTTCAATAGCTTGCTCTAATGTAACATCTGTTGGTTCCACACCTTTTGGTAAAGACACAAACGCTTCACCAAATTTTACATAAGGACCAAAACGACCATTGTTTACAGATACTTCCAAGCCTTCATATTCACCTAATGTCAATGGCAGTTTGAATAAATCCATTGCTTCTTCAAAGGTGATGGTTTCTATGCTTTGTGATGCTTTTAATTTGGCATAACGAGGTTTTTCCTCTTCCTCGTTGGTGCCCATTTGTATCATCGCACCGTATCTGCCTAATTTGGCAACTACTTGTTTCTTGGTTTCCGGATCAATGCCTAAGACACGTTCACCGGTGACGTAGGTATTACTGCCTTCCGATGCTTCAATTTCTTTATGGAAAGGTCCGTAAAATTGTTTTAAAATTTTAGACCATTGTTTGTGACCTTCCGCAATTTCGTCAAAGTCTTTTTCCATTTCCGCCGTAAAGGAATAATCCATCACACGCGTAAAATTTTCCATTAAGTAATCTGTCACTAAACTACCTATATCCGTAGGAATCAATTTACCTTTTAAGGATCCGGTATTTTCAGAAAGTGTTTCTTTCGTAATTTCTTTCTTTGAAGATAAATCTAATTTCTGGTACGAACGCGGCTTTCCTTCTGCTTCACCTTTTAAAACATATTCTCTGTTTTGGATAGTAGAAATAGTAGGCGCATACGTAGAAGGTCGGCCAATGCCCAGTTCTTCCAGTTTTTTGATTAAACTTGCTTCCGTAAAACGAGAAGGTGGTTGCGTAAAACGTTGGCGTGCTTCAATATTTTTATAATCCAGTTTTTGTCCTACAGATAAAGCCGGCAACATGCCGCTTTCTTCCGTGTCTTCATCATCCGTTCCTTCTATATATACTTTCAAAAATCCGTCGAATTTCATGACTTCACCTTCGGCCACAAATTTTTCTTTACGAGTGGAGATATCAATTTTTGCGACCGTTTTTTCCAATCTTGCATTACTCATTTGCGATGCAATGGTACGCTTCCAGATTAAATCATATAGACGTTCTTCGTCGCGGTTAGTGCCTTCATTCGTATTTTCAATATAGGTTGGACGAATACCTTCGTGCGCTTCCTGTGCATTCGAGTTTTTTGATGCGTATTGTTTGCGGTTAGAATAATCCTTTCCGAACTCTTTATTGATATACGATTGAATAGAGTTCAACGCTTCTTCAGATAAATTTGGAGAGTCCGTTCTCATGTAGGTAATCTTACCATACTCATACAGCTTTTGTGCTACCGACATGGTGCGCGATACGGAAAAGCCGAGCTTCCGCGATGCTTCCTGCTGTAAGGTGGAAGTGGTAAACGGTGCAGCCGGACCTTTCTGGGTTGGTTTTACCTGAATGTCTGCTACGTTGAACATCGCATCTTTTACTTCTTTCAGGAATTGTTCCGCTTCGTTTTCTGTTTTTAATTTCTCTGATAATTCTGCTTTGAATACTTTTCCTTCTGAGAAAAAATAGGCCACTACTTTATAAAAACTTTCTGAATTGAAATTGTTGATTTCTCTTTCTCTTTCAACCACTAATCTTACCGCAACAGATTGAACACGACCGGCAGACAAGGTTCTTCTTCCGAGTTTTTTCCATAATACAGGAGATAATTCAAACCCAACAACTCTATCCAAAATACGTCTTGCTTGCTGTGCATAAAATAAATTTTGATCCAATAATCTTGGATTTGCTACAGCTTTTTTGATGGCAGGTGCCGTAATTTCATTAAATACAATGCGTTTAGTTGTGTTCATATTCAAATTCAACACTTCGCATAAATGCCAGGAAATGGCTTCTCCTTCGCGGTCCTCATCCGTTGCCAGCCATACTTCCGCATTTTTTGCCAGCTTCTGTAATTCACGTACCACTTGTTCTTTGTCTTCAGATACTATATAAGAAGGAGCAAAGTCGTTATTTATGTCAACGCCGTCTTTTTTTGCCAAATCACGGATGTGGCCATAGCATGACTTAACCATAAAATCTTTACCTAAGATTTTTTCTATTGTTTTCGCTTTTGCCGGTGACTCTACGATTAGTAAGTTTTTTGCCATAAAGAATAAGTATTAAGGAGTAAATAATAAGTAGTAAGTGGATGTTTTTTAACTTAAAAAACACACAACTCAGGACTCAAGACTTACATCTGAAGCGCAAATAAAGCTAAATTTTCCATTTTGTTCACTATATCTTATCTAAAAATCAAATTCTTTTAGTCTGTAAATATGTATTTTTGTAAAAAATAGCCATGAATACATTGCTTTCCATTTCTCCTATAGACGGCAGATATAGAAATAAAGTTGCCAAATTGGAACATTATTTCTCAGAATATGCACTGATAAAATACCGAGTTCGAGTAGAAGTAGAATACTTTATTGAACTGTCAAAAGAAATTGATGAAATAGGTACATTATCTGATAATCAGGTGAATGAATTGCGTAAGTTGTATCAAAACTTTACGATGGAACATGCAATGCGAGTGAAAGAAATTGAGAAAACCACCAATCATGATGTAAAAGCAGTAGAGTATTTCATTAAAGAAAATATTACGGATGAAGCGATATTAGCAAAAACTGAATTCATTCATTTTGGATTAACATCTCAGGATATAAATAATACAGCAATTCCATTGTTGCTGAAAGAAGCATTTGAGCAAATTTACAAGGATACGTTTTTTTCGGTACACAGCGAATTGATGAAAAAGGTAAAAGAATACGATGCTATTCCGATGTTGGCGAAGACACATGGACAGCCAGCTTCACCAACAAGATTAGGAAAAGAATTACAGGTATTTACAGAACGTTTGTATCATCAATATGCCTATTTTGAGCAGATTCCGTATTCTGCAAAGTTTGGCGGTGCTACCGGAAATTTCAACGCACATCATGTGGCGTATCCATCACATGATTGG
>DAOORG010000220.1:0-4547 GCA_035389165.1 Chitinophagales bacterium | reverse complement strand
AGTATACGGACCATTTTTGCTACCTACAGAGGCATAAATTTCGTAGCCGGTAAAACATGGATTTGCAGTTAAAGGAAGCTGCCAGGTGAGTTCAATATTACTGGCATTATTGCTCACACAACTAAGCTTAGGTGCCTCGTATTCCGTTTGCGAAAATGAAATGAAAGAAACGAGTAAGCTGTAAGCAGTAACAATAATTTTAGTAAACAAATTAGAATTTGTAAAACGAATTTTCATTATCTCATTATCTAATAACCTCATTATCTAATTTAATCTATCCAACCACCACTTCATACATACTTTCCTTATGTAGATATTTTTGTGCCAGACGTTGCAAAGATAACGCATCTGTCTGCTTTATAGTTTCAACAAACGCTTCAAATTTGTTGATAGCAAGATTTTCTACAAAATAACTTTTAAAGACTTCAATCTGATTGAACGGACCATCCGTTCTTCCCAAAAATTTTCCAAGCAGATAATTTCTCGCCAGTGTAATCTCTTTTTCTGGTATGATGTCATGTTGTAAACGTGCCATTTCCAGATATATTTCATGAAGACAAACATCCAGATTTTCCAGATTCGTATCTGTTTGTATCGAAAAAACACCATTATATTTCAATGTAGATAAGCCGGAATGAATACCATACGTAAGTCCTTTTTCTTCTCGAATATTACTCATCAGCCGTGAGCCGAAATAACCACCGAAAATGGTGTTTAACAATACAAACGATGCATAGTCTTCATGGTGTTTATTAAAAAATTCTTTTCCTATAACGATAGATGCCTGCACCGAATTTTCTTTCTGAATTCTGATTTTCATTTCTTCATTAGAAGGTGTTAACACATGTTTACTATCTTGTTCCAAACGTGCAGGTGCAGTCCATTCGCCTAAGTAACGGTCAATTAAATTTAGTTCAGTGTCAGCATATTTTCCTGCAATAAAAACCGTACAGTTAGTCGGATGAATATCAGCTTGATAAAACTGCAGCAACAAAGACTGAGTAATGTTTTTGATGGCTGCTTCCGTGGTTTCATAACCATAAGGATGTGCTTCTCCGAATACGGTTTTCTTAAATGCAACTTCTGCCAGATAATCGTTTTTTTCCTGACTGATTTTCAGTTTGGCAATTGCATTTTTTTGAAGCAGCTCCAGTTCATGTTCAGGAAAAATAATCTCAGTCAGACAGGTTTTCAGCAAGTGCAAAGATGGCTCCAGAAATCGATTCATACAATACAGCGAAATATTGAAAGTATTGTATCCTGAACTTGCCTTTAATGTGCTGCCGTAGCTATCAATTTGCTCACTTAGTGCAAACGAAGTAAGCGATGCAGTACCGCTCTTTAGCAATCTGGCTGTGCATTCAGCGGCCATTCTTGCAGGTTCCGTCCAGCGTCCGGAATTAAAGATTAAATCAATACGCAAAATGTCATTTTTTGCACCGTTAAATCCATATAATGGAATGTTGTTTTTTAAACGAATTGCTTCCGGATTCGGAAAAGTTATTTTATCAATAGTATGTATTGTTGGTATAGTCATTTTTTGAGAGTTGAATAGTTGGTTTTACAAATGCCAATAAAGCGCTATCAAATTTATCCTTTAAAAATTTTGTGTTACACCTTGCTTTTCTTTAAATAAAAAAGGGTGTTGCTTTTTTCTTCTGTAAACGTTTTTTGTGCAAATTCCAAAATGCGTTCTGCGCTAACAGCATCGTAAAATTTTTCTTCTTCGTTGATAAGATTGGCATTGCCAAGCACCTCATAGGTGGCAAGGCTGATGGCGCGGTTGAGCAGACTCGCTTCAGAGAAGTTCATGTACGTCAGCATTTTATTTTTGCATTTCTGTAGTTCACTTTCACTTACTTTTTCTTGCTTCATTTTTTCCAGTTCCTTCCAGATTAAATCAGTCGCATTTTGGATATCAAAATCAGCGGAGATTTTTCCTTCTAATACAAACATGCCGATATCGTCACTGGAAGTAATATATGCATCAATTTCTACAAACGCCTTTTCTTCTTTCACCAGTTTCTGATGTAAACGCGATGAAGTACCATTAGATAAAATATCAGAAGTTACATCTGCCACATAATAATCCGGATGCAGTCGGTCACACATTTTAAATGCAATATAAACGGCATTCAACGGCACGTCTTCATATACCGTTTTTGATTTAGCTGCTTGCTGTTCAGGTTCATCAAAATTTTTCTGTTCCACCGGTTTCCCTTCTAATGCACCAAAATATTTTTGAGCTAATACTTTTGCCGTTTCTTTCTCTACATTTCCGGCAATCACCAGAATTGCGTTGCTGGGTTGGTAATAGTTGGAATAAAATTCCTGTACATCTTCTAAGGTAGCATCTTCCACATGTTTTAGTTCTTTTCCAATAGTTGGCCAACGGTATGGATGTTTTTCATACACCATTTCTCGTAATAAATGCCATACATTTCCATAAGGTTGGTTGATGTAGTTTTCTTTGAACTCTTCACAAACCACTTTTCGCTGTACATCTAAACTCTTCTTGTTGATATTCAGATTCGCCATTCTGTCTGCTTCTAAACACAATGGGATTTCTATATTAATCGCCGGAACAGTATCATAATAATTGGTATAATCATTATTCGTAAAGGCATTGTTTTCGCCACCAGCTTCCTGTAATGGTTTATCAAAATTGGTAAAATGCTTGCTGCCGCTGAACATTAAGTGTTCAAATAAATGCGCAAAACCTGTGCGGTGAGCATCTTCATGTTTGGCACCTACCTTATATAAGGTATTCACAACAACAAAAGGTGTTGTTTGATCATAATGATGTATAAAGGTAAGTCCGTTTTCTAGTACATCTCTGGAATAATCTATCATGCTGCGAAAATACGATGTCAATTAACAATTAACGATTAAAAATAAAAAATTATCAAAATTGCACTCTTTGTGCCTTTGCGTGAACAACATATTACCTTTATCTTTGTTTTTCAAAATAAAGAATGAATTTAGCCACACTATATAATAAAGCACTCAATTTTGAATTTCTTACTATAGAAGAAGGTGTATTTTTGTTTGAACAGGCACCTACACCTGAATTAATGGCAATCGGACATCAGTTGCGAAAGATTCAAAAGCCGGACAACATAGTTACCTGGCAGATAGACAGAAACGTAAATACCACCAATGTGTGTGTGGCAAATTGCAAATTCTGTAACTTCTACAGAAAACCTGGTCATGAGGAGTCTTATATTACAGATATTGAAACGTATAAGAAAAAGATTGAAGAAACCATTCAATACGGCGGAGACCAACTCTTATTACAAGGAGGCCATCATCCGGATTTAGGACTAAAGTTTTATGCTGATACATTTTCGGCTATAAAAAAAATATATCCTGATATTAAACTACATGCATTAGGGCCACCTGAAATAGCACATATCTGCAAGCTTGAAGGACTTTCTCACACAGAAGTGCTGTCGGCACTGAAAAATGCAGGATTGGATTCATTGCCGGGTGCCGGTGCAGAAATTTTAAATGACAGAGTCCGACGCTTACTGGCAAAAGGTAAATGCAGCGGCAAAGAATGGCTCGACGTAATGCGGGCAGCACATCAGTTAAATATAACCACTTCTGCCACCATGATGTTTGGGCATATTGAAACCATTTACGAACGAATGGAACATCTGGTTTGGATACGTCAGGTACAAAGTGAAAAACCGGCAGATGCAAAAGGATTTCTGGCATTCATTCCTTGGCCATACCAGGACGAAGGCACTTTATTGAAAAAAATGCGCAACATCCGTAATCAGGTCACCGGTGATGAATATATACGAATGCTTGCCATCTGCAGAATGATGTTGCCTAACATCAAAAATATTCAGGCTTCCTGGCTTACTGTAGGTAAAAATGTAGCTCAGTTATGTTTACAGGCAGGCGCGAATGATTTTGGTTCTATTATGATAGAAGAAAACGTGGTTTCAGCAGCAGGTGCACCACATCGGTTTACATCCAAAAGCATCCAAAATGCTATTAAAGATGCCGGATACGAACCCAAACTCAGAAATCAACAATACGAATTCAGAGAACTACCGGAAAGTATCGTAGAACAAGTGATAAATTATTAGAGTTCTTGCTTAATAATTGACAGCTTTTTTGATGAAAGTTGCCCTAAAATATAACTGTTAATGTATAACAACATTGGTTTTTTGCAACCATAAACAAGTATTTTTCGTCTTTAGATTAAGAATACTAGAAAAATTCTTGAAAAATTCTTGTTTCTAAAAAAAAATGTAGTAATATTGCAGATTAACATACATTAACTTCTTTAAGAATTATTAACAAAACCAGTTAGTCTTTATGAAAAAAACGTTATTATTATGGTTATTTGGGTTGTTGCTTACAACTCAGGTTTTTGCGCAGAACCGCTCACTAAGTGGTACTGTTAAAGATGCGACCACAGGCGAAGCGCTGATAGGTGTGAACGTTACGGGAAAAGGTACCACTATTGGTACAGTTACTGACATTGATGGAAAGTACACATTAGAGCTTCCAAAAGATGTTACAGCTTTAGT
>DAOORG010000219.1:1724-4572 GCA_035389165.1 Chitinophagales bacterium | reverse complement strand
CCTATATTTGCAATAATGTTGCAAAAGCTATTTTTTCTGATTTTAATTATTCTGATTCCATTTATTAGCAATGGACAAGATTGTTCGTATAAAATATCCGGAACTATTTTAGACGATCATGATAAATCTGCACTTAGTTATGCCACCGTATATATTCAGGAACTACAGATTGGCGTCACGGCAGATTCTAATGGTTTCTATGAAATCAAAAACCTTTGTGCAGGAAACTATACATTTATAATTGAGCATTTAGGTTGTGAAGCAGATACGCAGTTTATTGTTCTAACTGCATCGATAAACAAAAGTTTTTTCCTGGAACATCATGCAGAAGAACTGGCAGAAATTATTTCATTTGCATCAAAAGCAGAAAAAGAAAGTTCTCAAACCATAAGTACTATCGACACAAAAATGCTAACTAAAATGGAAGGAAAAGATTTAGGCAGTATCTTATCTTCTATTTCTGGTGTCAATCAATTAAAAACAGGAACCACCATCAGTAAGCCTATCATTCACGGTTTGTATGGCGATAGAATTTCTATTGTCAGCAATGGTGTGAAGTTGGAAACACAAGATTGGGGAACCGATCATGCACCTGAAATTGATCCGTTTGCTGCCAATTCTATGAAAATAATTAAAGGTGCCGGAAGCCTTGAATTTGGTACAGATGCCATGGGTGGAATGGTGGTAACGGAAGCACCTGTCTTGAAAAAAAATAAACACCTGAATGTAGCAGTAAGTTTAATAGGTCAAACAAATGGACATGCTGTTACAACTTCTGCCAAACTGGAACAGGGTTTTAAAAAGCAAGTAGCCTATTTTATTCAGGGAACTTATAAAAGATTAGGTGACCAGCAAACTCCAACTTACAACTTAACTAATACAGGAATACAGGAAGGAAATTTATCTGCAGGAATCGGAATATTAAAAAAAGAATGGGATGTTACTGTTTACTATGCACTCTATCAACAACAACTTGGAATTTTAAGAAGTTCTCATATCGGCAATTTAACGGATTTGAAGAATGCCATAGAAAGTGACCGACCTTTAATTGTAGAACCATTTTCTTATACTATATCCAATCCAAAACAAAAAACTGCACATCATCTTGCAAAAATAAATGTAATTAAGTTTTTGAAAAATCAGCAACATGCAGACATCACCTATTCTTTTCAGTTAAACAACAGAAAAGAGTTTGATATCAGACGTGGTGGTCGCTCTGAAATTCCTTCTTTAGACATGAACCTGATTTCCAATAACATACTTACATCTTACATCAGAACACATTCATTTAAAAAAGCGTATCGCAGACAAGAAGGAAAAACAGGCTTAAATTTTCTGGCGAAACAAAACACCAATAATCCTGAAACTGGCATCCGTCCGTTAATTCCTAACTACTACCAATACAGTTTGGGAATTTTTGACATGGAAAAGTTTGTATTGAATAATTATGTGATAGAGTTTGGTGCCAGATATGATTTCACGCGATTTTCTGCTTTAAAGTTTGACAGAAATAATGTGCTGCAAAAACCGGTTTTTAACTATCACACTTATGCGGTAAATGCCGGTGCAGGCTGGAAAAACAATAGTGAAATTATTCAATTACAAACTAATATTTCATATAGTTCCCGTTTCCCAAATGCCAGTGAATTATTCAGTGATGGCTTGCATCATGGCATTGCTACTTTAGAATATGGAAACGACCAGCTAAAACCGGAACGTGGTGTTAAATGGGTGAATTCTATAAATCTGTCGTACAAAAAATATTTCAAGTCTGAATTAACTTTTTATGTAGCCAAAATAAATGATTATATCTATCTGGCACCATTACCTGATCCGGTGTTGACGATTCGTGGTGCATTTCCGGCTTTTCAATATTATCAGACCAACGCACGGCTAATCGGTTTTGATTTCACCGTGAATTCAGAACCTGTAAAATACCTGTCATTATCCGTACGTTCTTCAATCGTAAGAGGAAAAAACACCAGCAGAAATGACAATATTATTTACATGCCATCAGATAGAATAAGTGCCGCATTTGATGTGCATCATGATTTTAAAAAAATTCAGAATGTACATTTTGGCATGAATGTGCAGCATGTATTTAAACAACATAAAATACCGGTAGAAATTGCTGATTACAAAGCTGCTCCGGACGCTTACACTGTTTTAAATGCAGATGCCGGATTTGATTATGCAGTAACTACAAATCATAAAATTTCTTTTTCCATCACCGGAGAAAACATTACAAATGCAGTATATCGTGATTACCTGAATCGATTCCGATATTATACTGATGAGTTAGGATGGAATTTAATATTCAGATTGAAATATTCTTTTAGTTAACCAATAAATTAATCATTATGAAAAAAAACTTTTTTTTAGTCACAGCTCTTACCGTAATGGTCTTAATGAGTGCCTGTAAAAAAGATCCGGAACCTGTAAATGAGGAAGAAGTAATCACTACGGTAATACTTTCATTACAAAAAAGCGGTTCATCTTCGGTGCAGAATATCGTTTTCAATGATCCGGATGGTGATGGTGGTATAAGTGCAACAACAGATAGCATCATCATTGAAAAAGCGGCTATTTACAATGCAACCATTACACTTTTAAACAACTTAGTATCACCAGCAGATACTATTTCAAAAGAAGTGTTGGAAGAAGGCTTAGAACATCAGTTCTTCTATCAAAGTACACCTACTGATGTAATAACCAACTTTAACTATGAAGGAGAAAATGATACTGACGGAAATCCAATCGGATTAGACTTTAGTTTTGACACATGGAATGCAGGCGGTGCTGGCACGTTGAGAATTACCTTGAGACATCTGCCAAATAAATCTGCTAC
>DAOORG010000219.1:0-1624 GCA_035389165.1 Chitinophagales bacterium | reverse complement strand
AGAATAAAATGGGGTTTGAAAAGAAAAAAGACAACACAATCAATTGCTGAAAATACACTTACTGATTTTGAACATAAAGATGAAATCTGGGAAGAAACACATGCCAGAAGTGTTGTAAAAGGTATAAGCTGGCGAATTGTGGGCACGATAGATACCATTATAATTGCCACGTTATGGACCGGAGATTATTCTAAAGCATTGAAAATTGGATTTACAGAAGTAATTACTAAAGTAATTCTATTCTACATACATGAGCGTTGCTGGATGTCCTATTCGAGAAAAAAAGAAGCTAAAAATGACACTTTTTAACGTCCGTTTGTAATATAAATTGACATCTTTCTACTAATTTTGTAACATAATAAAATAATATGAAAATCAGACATTTAGTAATACCGGTAGTTCTATCGGCAATGACAATGCACTCCAATGCACAAACGTCCACTACTGTTGCGCCTGCTAAAACAACCACAAAAAGCAAAACAACAGTAACCAAGACTGCGCCAACTACAAAAACAACACCGGCAACAAGACCAACATCAGCAAATTCTGCTGCGTTAATTAAACCGGTATCAGCATCTTCAGTAAGTAAAGATCCTGCTATTAAACAACTGGACTTCAGTACAAAAATCAAACCTACTGAAGATTTTTTCGAATATGTAAACCAACGCTGGACAAAAGCAAATCCAATTCCTGCTGATAAATCAAGATTTGGTATGTTCGATAAATTAGATGAAAGAAGCAGATTAGTGGTAAAAAGAATACTAGAAAACTCTGCAAATCTGAAAATTAAAGCACCAAAAGGCTCAAATCTTCAAATTCTAGGCGATTTCTACAGAAATGCGATGGATACTGCGGCAATTGATAAGTCTGGTGTTCAACCGCTGCAAGGCTGGTTTACAGAAATTGAAAATGCAACGACACCATCTGCATTGACCAAAATATTTTCAAAATTAGGAATGCGTGACATGAGTTCACCATTAGGCTACTATGTAGATGTAGATGCAAAAAACACCACACGTTATGTAATGTATATCGGACAAGGTGGTTTGGGTTTACCGGACAAAGATTTCTATTTCAGAAAAGATGAAAAATCATTGAAAAACCTGGATGCTTATGGTGAGTACATTAAAAACTTATTTCAGTTATCTGGTTTAGATAAAAAAGTAACGGCAAAACAACATATGCAGAACGTGCTGGAAATAGAAAATTTACTGGCTGCTGCTTCTATGTCGCGTGTTGAATTGCGTGATCCTGAAAAAAACTACAACCTGTTTACGATTGATAAATTAAAAGCAGATTATAAAAACATAGACTGGGATGCTTTTTTTGGTGAAATGAAAGTTACACCTAAAGAAATTGTTGTTGGTCAACCGGCATTTTACAAAACAGTAGATAGCATGTTTGCAAAAATTCCACATGAGAAATGGGTTTCTTATATCGAATTTCATTTATTAAACGGAACGGCAAAACACCTGAACAAAGAAATTGTAAATGCACGTTTTGATTTCTTTGGAAAAACATTAAGCGGTATCGTTCAATTAGAACCAAGATGGAAACGTATTTCTTATGTTTCAGAGCAATACCTCAGAGATTTAATTGGTCAGGAATATGTGAAAACCAACTT
>DAOORG010000218.1:0-4643 GCA_035389165.1 Chitinophagales bacterium | reverse complement strand
TGGGAACAATTTGAGTTTTTAGATGGTGTTTTAGAAACGATGCCGAAACTGGCAAAATTATTCAATAAGATAATTGTTGTTACCAACCAGCAATGTATTGCAAAAGGCTTGCTGACAGAAGAAACACTCAACGAAATTCATCAGAATATGATGAACATGATTGAACTAAACGGCGGCAGAATTGATGCCGTATATTTTGCACCAGATTTAGAATCTGAAGAAAATACGTTGCGAAAACCGAAAAACGGAATGGCTTTACTGGCAAAAAACGACTTTCCTGAGATAGATTTCACCAAATCTATTATGGTAGGCGATAAACTTTCTGATATGAAATTTGGCAAATCTGTTTCAATGACAACATTTTGCATATCAACTAGTTATAAAAATTCTTCGTTAATAGATTGCAAAATCAGTTCACTGACTGCTTTACTGGAACATCTTATTTATTAATTTTTAAAAAAAAATGGCATAGATATTGACTTTTGTACAACAAATGCATATATTTATGAGTACAAATTTTGTTGATAACCGAAAAAATGTGCAAAAGCCTATGTGTAGAACGTTTACATTATTGTTTTTATTGTTTGCTTCGATAAGTTTTATTCCGAAATCTTCAAGTGCTGCTTCTATGTTTGAAATTTCAAACGTAGATGCAAAATTTGGCGAAAAGGATTTAATTAAATTTTATCCAAATCCGATGATTACGGATGCCAATATCAAAATCAGCGAGGAAGTTGATTTGGAAAGAAGCAAAGTATCTGTTATTTTTTACAATATCGTTGGAAGCGAAGTGTATAAAATTAATCAGGTAAAAGAGTACGATTTAAAAATATACAGAGAGATATTTAAAAATGCCGGCATTTATTTTTATCAGTTAAAAGTAGATGAAAGCGTGATGAGTACCGGAAGAATTACCGTAAAATAAATGCTCTTTAAAAATAGACAAAAAGACCAATTTAAAGATTGGTCTTTTTTTTGTGCAAAACAAATGAAGAAAATAGTTGTCATATTTATAGTACTGTCGCTTGGGTTTTTATTGGCGTGTGAAAAAACTACTAACAAACCAACTGACGATTATTTATCTGGAACATATACGGAACACATACCTGATGGTACTTCGTATTTTGAAGCTACGTTACATTCATTTTCTTTTAAGAAAGATAGCTTTACGGCAAAAATTATTTTTTGGACTGATGCTATCGTTATACTTCCAGGAGATCCTTGTCCTAATAAAGGCTACGAAGAAACTTACATAAAAGGCAACTATTCATTATCAAACGACAGCATTTATTTTACCGGAAAATTATGCGACTCTCTTTACCATCATTTACAACCTTCTTGCAGTGGTGTGAGCGATTATAACAAAGCTTTTAAATTTACACAAAACGATACGGCAATTATTTTAAATGCCGACCGACAATCGAGTTTTGGGTTAGGTATTATTTTGAGGAAAGAATAATTTTATTCAGGAATAAATCAGTTAGCAACAGGCAATCTCCTTGGCTGTTTATCCAACATTTACAAGGCAACGGAAACAATAGTTAAACATGAAGTTTTGAATAATTTGTTTTCTCGCAACCAAATTCATGTACAAAATAATCATCCATTTCATTAGCTTTTACAATGAGGTTGCTCAGATTTTGTTGTATGTCGCCGGCAAGTGTCGAAAACACATCACTCATTCTTACTCTGTAGGATAAATAAATCTGATTGTTGTAAACCGCCAGCTGATAAGGCGACACCGGATTGCTCAAAATATATTTCAGCAGTGTTTCTAAATTTCCCGTTGGCAGATTATTAATTGGTGATGTTGCATAAAGGTAGTTTTTATCGTATACAAAAATCCGAATCAAGGCACTTCCGGAATGAAATTCCCAGAATTCATTGCCACTGCGAGCCAGCACCGGATCGATGCCCATGTTACGGATAGCCGTTTCCACAAAGAGAGAAAACTTGCTGATTTCTTTGTCGTCAAAAATTTTCTCGTCAATATTGGCACCGCAGTTCGGACAGTAATCCGTCTTTTCATAAATCAACGATTTGCAGGAACTGCATTCCATTGAAAAATGTGAGCCTGTATTTTGTGCAAACGTATTTAATTTATCTTGTACAATTTTTGCAGGAATGGCAAAGCCAACATTATCGGCCTCGGTAAATTTTGCGGTAGTGACGCCAACTAAAACACCATTTGCATTTAAAACCGGTCCTCCACTATTTCCCGGATTTACAGCTGCATCCGTTTGTATGTAGTTTCTGCCATCTAGCAACTGTTTCTCATTGGAGACAATACCTTCTGTAATGGTAAATGGCATTCCAAATGGAAAACCTAACACAAAAACCTGATCACGACTTTTTACTTCTTCTATTGTATCAAAAGGTATATGTGTGCTAGGTGCATATTCACTTCGTAAAAATGCTAAATCAGCATCCGGATTTACATAAACAACTTGCGCTAAATACCTGTCTTGAACTTGATTTTCGATAGATACTTGTTTATTGCCTTCTATTACATGGTAATTGGTGACAAAAATATTTTGTGCTTTTAAATAAAAACCACTGCCGCTGCCGCTTGCCGTGTTGATTTTATATACCGCTTGTTTTAATTCTTCGTGATTCATGAAATTAATTGTTGAATTGCTGAGTAGTTGAATTATAGAATGCGACTAGTTGCCGAATAGTTTGCTGAAAAAACCTTTCTTTTCGCTTTGGTTCGATGACTGCTGAGTATTGGATGGTGCTGCTGCATTTACGAATGTGTCTGTTGTACTTATTTTCTTAACTGCCTCAAATAAAATACCTGAAGCCTGTTGCATTGGTTTTGCAGAGGCTTCTTCCATTGCTTTAGTTAAGACTTCAGCAATTGAATCTTCCACATTATTACTGTAAAATAAGTTCAGGATTCCATATTCTAATGTGCAGGTTGCTCCGATGTAGTCCATTGCTTTAATTTCCTTCTCGGCTGTTTCGTAGGCATATTTCAAAATATTGCGAATGCTTTCGAGGTTGGTTCTGAATTTATACGGAACAAAAACGTCTATCTTATACAAATCATTTTCAAATTTTGCCTGCTCATAATTTTGCAGTTTTTTCAGGTATTCTTTTCCGCCACTCAGTCGCTGATAATAATCGTCTTTGCTGTTCAGATAAACAATTGTTTTTTCAATTTCATTTCTCAAGGTTCCCTGCGGAGCACAGAAATAATCTATTTTCAGCAAGGTAATCACCAGCACATCCCAGAGATAACTGGTCAATCGCTTATTTTCCAGTTGTTCGTATGCTTCAAAAGCTTCTTTAATATACTGTTGTATGGTTGTCCAGGCTGCTGCTTTCTGTTCTGATGTGTAAGCGTATATTTTCGGTTCCTGTATCCGTTTAGCTCCAAATTTTGAAATAAATTCATCATCATAATTATCTGCATTAATACAGATTTCGCGCAGCACATCATAAATTTTGTAAGGCTCGGCAACATTCAAAGGACAACGAAACTTAAAATACAATTGATCGCCCTGCAGTTCAATTCTGGAAACTGATAACGGTGTGAAATTTAATTGCGCAACCTGTCTTAAGATGGGAACTTGTTTTGCGCCGTCAATAGTTAAGAAAGGTGCTTCTACCATAAATTCAGTATCCGTAATTTTCAAATGCACAATTACAGAACCGTGCGGAACATAATATTCTGTTTTGTCGGCATTGGCGAATTTTTTTTCAATCGACGGATCCACATAATTTATACAATCACGAATGGCATCTGTATAATTTCCGTTTTCGTACTGACTGATGACTTTATCCCAAATAGCCACATCTATATTGCTTTTCAGCGAGCCGGCCATTGTTCTTTGAAACGATAAGTTAGTTTGCATAACTGATATTGAATGGCTAAAATACCATTTTTATTATTTTATTTTATTTTAATCAAATTAAAACTCGTGAAGATTTTAATCTTTATTCCCTATTTTTGATGTCCTATGATTAACATCGTTATTGCAGACGCACAATATTTAGTTCGTATCGGATTGAAAAGCCTGTTGTCTACAGTACAAGATTTTAAGGTGATTGGTGAAGCTGCCAATACAAAAGAATTGCTTGATTTAATAGGCAGTCATCATCCGGATGTCGTTATTTTTGATTATTTCAGCGAGCATAATTTTTTGCCGGAAGATATTCAGGCTGTAAAAAGAATTTCACCCAAAACCAACTTCTTAATTATTTCTGCAGATTCCACAAAAACAACCATCTATAAAGTAATAGAATTAGGTGCCGTTAGTTTTTTAACAAAAGAATGTGATAAAGATGAAATAGTAGGTGCCATTTATGCCACTGCAAAGAATGAGAAATTTTTGTGTCACAAAGTGATTGATATCATTATTGAGAAACACATGCACACAGATGAAGACAATTGCAAGGCCTTCAATTTATCATTGCGAGAGACAGAAATTATAAAACTGACGGCAAAAGGCTGGACTGCTAAAACCATTGCCGGACATCTTTTCCTAAGTACTCACACCGTGTATACACACAAAAAAAACATTATGAAGAAGTTAAAAATCAATTCTTCTTCAGAAATGATTGTTTACGCCATCCAAAACGGCCTTGTAACCAAAGAGGAAATGGCAGCATCTGCTTAAAGTAACTAATTTTAGGTA
>DAOORG010000217.1:0-4648 GCA_035389165.1 Chitinophagales bacterium | reverse complement strand
TGTTGCAGTGAGTTGTGCGTAAGGATTATCTGGATCTGCACATGATGCAATTGTATAGGAAGCGGATGGTGAAAGTAGTGGGCGAACGGTTACTGTCAAAGCATTTCCTGTACTTACACATGATGTAGTTGAATTTTTAACGAAGATAGTTGCGTTATATGTACTGCTTGCCGTACTACCTGCTACCGGAATACCTATTGGTGAAACAGGGAGTGAAGATGGTGAAACAGAAGATCCGACATCAGTAATTCCGCTTGCGAAATCTATCCAATACTGATTTGGTGAATTTGTAGTTGCTGTAAAAGGTAAGTTTGCATTTTGATTTGATGTACTATAGCAAATGGTAGGATTTGTTCCTAGTGTAATTGTCGGTTTTGCAGGATCCGTTAATGTTGCATTACCTAAAGAAACCGAACAATAATTTCCAATTGCTCTGATATACATCGGGTAAGTACCTGCAGTTTTTGTAAAAGAATTTGATGACTGCCAGCCACTACCATCCGCACTATATTCATATTGGTTGAAAGCTAACAATGTAATATTATCTACCCGATGATTGTCATTTGCACCACCAGTTCGTGCAGATAGAGCCACTTTCCATGTAGATTTATTTTGACTACCATAACCTGCCGGCAACGCTAAATTAGTATACGCCGTATTACTACCAATCTTCAAAGTTAATTGATTTGAATTATTAATATACAATTGGACATGCTGCCAAGAAGCAGTCCGCCAATTTGAACTAGCTAATCCACAACTTCCGACCTGTGTTTCATTGTACCAAACTGACACAGCTTGTGGACACGTTCCTCCGGTGTATGTTCTAAATCTTATTTCTAAGCCATTGGATGAACTTAAGCCTAATTCATTACCAGCTGGTGTACCTGGAATATCACCGGCATAAGTGATACTAAATCCATCAGCACCTCCACCATCACCAATATATAAATCAAAATCGAGCAAAATAGAGGATGCATTATATCCAGTAGCATTATTCATGACTAATGTCCCATCTTTTGAATTAGCATTTTGTGTTAACTGGAGATATCCACCTGTATAAGAAATATTATTTCCGTAAGTATTTTGTGAGCCAAATTGAGGTGTAGAACTTGAACAATTTGAAGCATACCAAAGAGATGCTGCATTCGTAGATGTTGGTGTTACTGTGATATTACCATTACCTCCGCAAGTGCTTGGATTGGTAGTAGCAACTGTTGCTGATGGTGAAGTTGCAACTTGACTGTAAGAAAATGAAAGACGATTTCCTCCACTTCCTTCATAATATTCTATTTCTAAATTATGATTTCCGGATGATATATATGCAACAATTGTATTTGTTCGATACCCTCCATCTGTCCAATTATCAATCACAGTACTGCCATCAATTTTTAATCTATAACCATCGTCTGCACCAACAGTAAATGAATAAAACCCACAACTTGTAAAGTTTTTAGTCATTCTATATCGAGCACTAAACGATTCAGTATAGACTGTTTTACTATTTGTCAAATCACCAAACAATCTATAATCTTGTGCTCCATCGTTGTCATTGATATTTGGGAAGTCTGTATCAAACGTCTCATTTTCAGTCATGTACCCCATATATGAGGTAAAGTTGGTGTTATCATAAAAAGCGCCCACCCATTCACCATTACCATAGGCCGTTTGTGGACTTGCATAATAATTCCCCCATCTTACTTTTATTTTGCCACGATAAGAACCTGACCAATTTAATTGAAACTGATTCCATTGGTTTTTAGGATCATTACGATACGTATAATCTGTTGACGTCCAAGAAGAAACACATGAATTACTATTATGATCGCAATACCATCCACAGCAATAATCTTCATCACTGCCTTTTAAAAAGAATTTCAAGATATCACCCGATCTATTTTGACCATTTCCTACAACATACCCATTACAGTTCATATCGTTACTTCTTGGATTTGATGTACTTTCAAAAGTTTTACCAATCCAAACATTTGGATCATAATTTATCAAGCTGGTTACTCCTGAGTATTCGTAACAATCAAATTCAAAAATCGGGTCATCTGTCCCACCCCAATCTGCATCACAAATACCAGCATCTTTTTGAATCTCAGAAACTTCAGCAATATAATTATATTGGGCATTGACACTTGTAGAATTCTTTAAGAATAATAAGAATATTACGGCAAGTTTTACATTGTATAAACTCAAACTATATAATTGATTAATTAGTTTTGTGAAAGAATCTCCTACTTTAATTGTCTTCCTCTTATTAAAATATAAAAAATGTAAATATTTATTCATATGCATAATTTAATTAGTACAAATCTACTAATCAATACTCCATATAAAAATACTTGATTGTAATGAATAACACTAAGGCTATAAACAAAGACAATCCTATGATTGACTAGCCAAATAATACACAATTAGTAAGAAACATTATTTATCTGATTCAAACAGATAGAAATATTTTGCCATCCCTAGTGCACTTTTGATGTTTAATTTTTTAAGTATTGATTTTCTGTGAGAATCTACGGTGGATTTACTTAAGAATAATTCCTGAGCAATTTCTTCACTCGTCATTTCCATGCTAATCATGCGAAGTATATTTAATTCTCTTTTTGATAGAGTTTTATATCTTTCCGGTTCCAGGTTTGTAAATCCTTCTATTTGTGATATGTATTTATTAGTCGACATATCGTTGTTTAAAATACTATTAACGTCACATGCTATCGATAAAATATATTTCGGGTTTCCGTTTAGGCTAATTACTGCAATTTGGCTACAAACATACGTCCAGCTATACCCTTTGGCTGTCTTTAAATTATAGATATATTCGTAAGTAGTATCATAATTATTTTTATCAGAGAAAAAATCTAATTCTACCGGAAATAGGTAAAAAAAATCTGGATGTAAAATTTCTTTGGCAAAGGAAATTCCGTACCTATCTATAAAATGTGCAGCGAGGCCAAAATAATCTAATGCTGGTGTATTCATATAAATAATTAGATTAGAATCCACCTCTTTTATCATAGTAGCAAAGACACATTTGCCAGCTAATTGTTTCAACAAATCTAAAGTTTGATTTTCATTTACGCTGGCATTTCCGGTGGTTATTATTATTTCTTTCAACGCATCTAAAAGCTCATTCATAATCGCAAAGAGTTTGTATTATATTAAAAAAAGAATTGTAGCATTACTAAATTAAATCAAACATGATAGCGTATTTCACTAAACCAACAGAAGATTTAACCTGCAATTTTTTAATGATATTATTTCTATGGGTGTCCACTGTCGTACTACTAATATCCAATATATTCCCTATTTCAATACTGGACTTTTCTTTAATTATCATACTAAGGATTTCTTTTTCTCTATTGGTGAGTTGTTGGAAAAGCGGACCATATTCCTCTATAAAAGCAATATTCTTTTTTAGTTTTTTAAACTTTCCTTTTCCACTAAGTATTTCTGAAACATCTACCCCTTTTACAAACAGATATTTAGCTTTACCAGTTTGGGTAAATGTTGAAACTTTAGTGCAATTATACAGCCATTTCCAGCCATTACTCGTATTTACATAATACACATAAGATAATACCTTGTTATAATTATCAGGATTACTGAAATAGGCTATATGGTGCTGTACGATATTAAAATTATACGGATGCAAATACTTAAAAACATATGCAAAACCCAGCTTAGTGAGTTCCTTATTATTTGTGCCAAAAAAATTCTCAGCAACTGGGTTAAAATATACTTGAGAGTATTTTTCGAAATCTACGATTTGACATATCTTGTCTGAAGCATCTGCTTTAGATTTTAATTCATCTAGTTCAATTTTATAATTCTCTGAAAATAAAATTTTGTTTTCAGGCAACATGTCTACCATGTTATCGAGCTCGTAATATATTTGATTCATAATCTTATAGATTTATAGTTTTATTTTTAAAATCATATGATTTATAATAATCGAAAATACATAGAAAATTATTCAAATTCAATAAACATAGGTTTAATAATTTTAAAATAATGTTATATTTACAGATAAACTACTTAAATTTTGCCATAAGTTTATAAATAATATTCATATTAACTACTAGTTTTAAGTAGATAGCAATTGAAATATTATATAAATTCATTGACAAAGTTTGAAAAAACAAACTGATTAATTCGTTTGATTGAGTAAACGGTAAGTATAATGAGTAAACGGTAATTTATACCAACTTATCCTATTGGCGTCTTTATTGAATCTAAAAAATAGTATTATTATATTGTAATAACGCGTTGTGCGGTTAAATATAACAACAGTTTTTTTATTCAATTGATTTACAAGCTCAACTTTTTGTCACTTTTTTTCTTAGTCAAAAAAAGTAACCCAAAAATACAAGGCAAATTATTCAATATTATTTTTCAAAAGGTGTTCATGAATGCTAAAACATTTCAAATGCTCCGCTGGTTTTGCCAGCCCACGCTTTTTATATCCTGCGTGCTCCAATCTTTCGTTGTTTTTTATATAAACTAAATACTTAAACCGCACAACGGATTGTATTATAGTATTAGAATCAAAAGAAAAAAAGTTTTAGAAGAAAATTATAAGGAATTTTCCTTTTTTCTGCGCAACATACTTAGTAAAATCCCAAACACCATTACAAAG
>DAOORG010000216.1:0-4661 GCA_035389165.1 Chitinophagales bacterium | reverse complement strand
TTTTCTAAAGCAGATGATATTTTAACTACAGCAGCAAAAGGTATCACGGAAATTATCACAAAACCAGGTAAAATAAATGTAGACTTTAATGACGTAAAACGCGTCATGTCTAACAGCGGTGTTGCCATCATTGGTATTGGAAAAGGTTCCGGCGACAACAGAGCGAATCAGGCAATTGATGAAGCCATGAATTCACCGTTGCTGGAAGATGCTGATATCTTTGGTGCAAAAGGTGTTGTGCTTTATATTACTTACGGCAATGGTATCAAAATGCGCGAACTGGATTTGATTACAGATGCTATTCAGGCGCAGACACAAACCGACTGCGAAATTATTTGGGGTGTTTGTAAAGATGATTCTTTGGGAGATGATATTGGCATTACCTTAGTGGCAACTGGTTTCCAGACTGGCGAAATCAAAAAAGAAAGAAAACAAGTTCAACGCCAGATAGAAGAGAAAGTTGTGTATACGCTGCAAACAAAACCTACTGTCGTTCCACAGACGGATAACAAAACAGTAACTGAACAACAGGATACTAAATCTGTTATAGAAACAGTTGGCTACATAGGTAATAAACCGAATGTAAATTCCGTTATAGAAGAAAAGCAGGAAGAAATTGAAGAAAATGATGTATTCAAACCTAATGTAAACAATGATATTTCCAATGATAATGAGATTGAATTCGAAATTAATTTGTCAGCACCGGAAATGGATATTAAAATAGTAGACAAGCCAAGAGTGCACTTAGTAGACGAAATGGAAAGTGACTCACATTTTGCTTCAGAGACACAATTTTCTTTGTTTGAAACACCAGCCGGAAAGATTGCAGATGAAATCGATAATCAGGATTTGGAAAGAGATTTAATTAAAAAGAGAATAACACTGGATATGCAGAAACACCAGATAAGTTTATATGAATTGGAAAAAGAACCTGCATATAAACGTTATGGTATGGAATTGGATAACTCGATTCCGTCAGACGAATCTAATTTTTCCAATTACATGATTTATAATAATTCTGAAGAGCCAGGCAAAATAGAAATACGTCCGAATGCAATGAAGGATATTACCTTAGATTAAACCACGCGTTTAATTATCTGTTCCCCAGATTGGCTACACCGCAATGGTGTAGCTTTTTTTTTGCTTATGCCACACTAAAGCCACAATCATGCCACGATATTCGTGGCATGATAATCAAACAAAATATTTTATCGATTAATTGCCAAACAAATACTTGTCCTGTAAGGACAATCTGTTTTTAGAAAAATATACAATAATTCATAGCTCCGTAGGAGCGACCTTACTAATAGAAAGCTAATGCTGTGGTGTGTGTCCTTATGCCGTGGTGTGTGTCTCACACACCTCAATTACAAAATAAAAAATACACTTTAACGTATATAGAAGAATAAAACGGAATTGTTATGCATGCAAAAACATCCAAAAAGAAAATATTCCTTTATACGATAGTAAGCATTTTCTTAACAGGATTTCTTATTCCACAAAATCTGAAAATGCCGGTTGATGGTGCAACTAAAAGCAGCTATAACCAACAATCTTTCTGGTATTATCCTTGGGGAAAATCCGGCACACACAAAGGCGTAGATATCTTTGCCAAAGAAGGAACAGTCATTAAATCTGCTACTAATGGAATAGTTGTTTTTACCGGTCAGTTAGGCTTAGGTGGAAATGTAATTGTAGTGCTTGGCCCCAAATGGCGGTTTCACTATTATGCGCATTTGCAGGAAATAAATACTAAGAAATTTTCATTGGTATCAACTGATAAAATAATTGCCAAAGTGGGCACTTCCGGAAATGCAAAAGGAAAACCACCGCATTTGCATTATGCAATTACAACATTAATTCCATATGTCTGGCGTATGGATAAAAGTCCGCAGGGAACAAAAAAAATGTTCTACCTCAATCCGATTGCGTATTTAAATAAATAAAAAGTGGCGCGCCGAAGGCGCGCCACAGAATTTTACTAACCAAATAAAATCCGATAAACTATTATCTAATTACTTAGATGCTTTTTTCTTAGCTGGCGTTGCAGCTGCTTTCTTAGCTGGCGCTTTTACCGCTGCTTTTTTAGCAGGTGCTTTTGCTGCCGCTTTTTTTGCCGGAGCTGCTGCTTTTTTAGTAGCTGGTGCAACTTTTGCACTCGCTTTTGCTGCAGTAGCTTTTACATCTTTAGTTACTTTTTGAACCTTGCTTTCAATTTTCTTTTCTGCTTTCTTTAAGTTAGATTCAAATTTTACCGTTGCTTTTTCTACGTTTTTTTGTAAACCTTTAGTCGCTTTTTTTACGTCTTTCTCAATTTCTACCGTAAATTTCTCTGCTTTTTTAGAGAAATCTGCCGCAGCTTTCTTCGCTTTCGTTTCGCCTTGGTTTACGTTTTCATTGATGAAATGAAATAATTTTTCGATTCTTACTTTTGCTTCATCTACCACATTTTCTGCTTCTGCCAATACGTTTGCACGTACTTTGTCTACATCTACTATCTGATTGATTCTACCTTTTATTTTTTCACCGTATTCCTGTAAATTTTCTTTCTGACCTTCTACCTGCACTTTCACATCAGATGAAAGGTGTTGAATGTTAGATTTTACTTCTTCTACTTTCGCATTAAAGTCTTTTAATAAGGCATCAAATGCTTGTTGAAATTTTTTAGTTGAATCCATTTTTTTTTTTTTTGATGTTACAAAATTAGATACAACGCATTAATCAAGCGTTATAGTCATATTAAGTATTCCTGAATTAATAGCTGTTGATTTTAAATTAGTTCGTGTTTATTGCAAATTTCAGGTTAAGAAACCTTGATTTTGGTCAATTATCTAGCGGTAACTGACAGCCATCAAGCCTATATTTCCTATTCAACTCACCTGATTCACATATCTTTTAGTATCTTTGCCAAAATTTTTTTATGCTATTAGTAAACAAAGATATGGTGGTAAGTGTCCACTACGAACTAAAAGTGGATAATAACGGCGAGTTGGTTACTGCTGATAAATCCAATCCTGAACAACCATTGGTATATATACAAGGTGCCGGTATGTTGTTAGCAGATTTTGAAACAAACTTAGCCGGCAAAACAGTTGGCGATACGGTAAGTTTTAAAGTAGCTGCAGAAAACGGTTATGGCTTGAGAAACGAACAAGATATTGTGAGTGTTCCGGCTGACAGTTTTAAAGACCAAGATGGCAACTTAGATACCAACGTTATAAAAGTTGGAAATGTATTGCCTATGATGGACGACCAAGGTCATCAGTTTCAAGGTATCGTTTGTGAAATAACACCAGATGCGGTAATTATGGACTTCAATCATCCAATGGCTGGTAAAGAATTAAACTTTACGGTTACAGTGGCTGATGTTCGTCCTGCAACGGCTGAAGAACTGGAACACGGACATGTTCACGGTCCTGGTGGTCATCATCACTAATCGTACAGCGTCATGCTGAACTTGTTTCAGCATCTATTATAAAAGACTTGATAGGTTTCAAAACTTATCAAGTCTTTTTTATTTAGATAAGTTATATTTACTGTATTAAATGTACTTATGAAACGACTATTTTCTTTACTTATAATCTGTGGCTTGTTGTTTTCTTGTCAACAAAAAAATGAAACTACAATTACTGATACCGGTACTGAAGTTCAAACAGGAAATATAAAATTAATTCCGATTGAAACACCGGTTGGAAAATTCAAAGTTTGGACAAAACGTGTTGGCAACAATCCAACTGTAAAAGTATTGCTGCTGCACGGCGGACCTGCTTGCACGCACGAATATTTTGAGGCCTTTGAGAATTTCTTTCCGCAGGAAAATATTGAGTTCTATTATTACGACCAATTGGGTTCTTATTATTCTGACCAATCTTCCGATACTTCGCTTTGGCAATTAGACAGATTTGTGGAAGAAGTGGAGCAAGTGCGCAAAGCATTGAATTTAGATAAAGACAATTTTTATTTATTAGGACATTCCTGGGGCGGCATTTTAGCTATGCAGTATGCATTGAAATATCAGGATAATTTAAAAGGTTTGATTATTTCCGATATGATGTCGAGTGCACCGAAATATGGAAAATACGCAGAAGAAGTTTTATCCAAGCAAATGGATAAGAATATATTGGATACTATACGTGCAATTGAATCGGCTAAAGATTTTAGCAATCCAACGTATATGCGTTTGCTGACACCACATTTTTATGAACAACATATTTGCCGTTTCCCTGCTGATGAATGGCCGGATCCGGTGAAGCGCACGTTCAAACATTTGAATAGTGTCATCTATACGCAAATGCAAGGACCAAGTGAGTTTGGTATTGCAGGAAATTTAGCAAATTGGGATGTCAGCGATTTATTAAAAAATATTACAACGCCAACGTTGACCATTGGTGCAAAATACGATTCTATGGATCCTGAATTTATGAAATGGATGTCGACACAATTTCCGAATGGCAGTTATTTATATTGCGCAAATGGCAGCCATATGTGTATGTACGACGACCAGCAAACCTACTTCAAAGGTTTGATTAAATTTATAAAATCAGTTGATAAAGGTGAGAAGAAAGTAGTGTTGAATTAATGGCAAAAAGAATTCTTCTTTTAACCACATAGAAACATAGGTTATTATAAAGCAAAACGATATGTAGTAATTTATGTTCGCT
>DAOORG010000215.1:2938-4690 GCA_035389165.1 Chitinophagales bacterium | reverse complement strand
GATTGCAAAATTTTATATTGTAAGGTTTTGGTATCTTCTTCTGATATCTTTTTATTCGATAAAATACCAAAACCGGTATTAATGCCATAAACCGTATCGTTATTGGCAACTATCTCATTTACATATTGCTGCGACTGATTAATTTTTTGCTTAGCGACATCATCAATAATTCCAATCCGTTTGCCAGTCGACAATTCAGTGGCTTTAGCAACTGTGAGTGAATCGATTCCGTATTTGAAAAATGACATTATTCAGATTTATGAATACAATTTACGATAATTTTTGAAACACATAGACACATAGAAAAAACTAAAGCAAATTAGATATTGTAATTCTATTAGTTTGTATCAGAGAAACAGAGAAAAACTCCGCTTTTATTTTTCATAATCCACAATAAGCATCTTCAAAACTGACTTGGTTTTTTCTGTAACTTTAAATCTGTCATCGATGCGGTGACCAACTAACCAAATTAGCTTTTCGCCTGAAAACAGCACTGCTGTATTTTCTTTATCTAATAAAGAAAATTTTTCATCTTTAAAATATTTTGATAGTTTCTTCTTGCCTGCTTTTCCGGGTGTTTTCGGTTTGCTCATGCCAAAAGGATAAAAATAATCGCCTTCTTTATAATATCTAATCAATAAAGGAAACTCCATCTTATCGGCATCAAAATAGGCATATCGGTTAGATGGTTTAATATTCAATTCTTGTATAGGAATGAGCTTGCATTGTATTTTATAATTATTGAAAACGATTTGATTTGGAAGCTGTACAAATGAAAGATAATTTTCTCTATCAATATTTTTTGGCACAACAAACAGGCTTTTTCTATCTATTACGATGCGATGTGTTTCTGAATAGAATTGTTTGCTACTATATAACTTTTCTAAAGTTTTTAAACTTTGGAAAAGTTGCACAACATTATCCGAATTAAAACCAAACTCTTTCAGCAAATGAAACAAGATAGTTTGTCCGGCTTTTTGTGTTTTTATAAAACCTAATTTAATTTCAGCAATTCCATTTTTTTCAGAATAACATTTCTTCTTAATTGATTCAATTTGTTGATTCGTCAACGTTTCATAATCGTTCATTCTGTTAATAAAATCGATCATCGAAATATGTAACGATGGATTTATTTTTTGCAGTTGCGGCACCACCTGATGGCGAATTAAATTGCGTTGGTAATCATCTGATGCATTCGAGCTATCTTCGCGAAAGACAATATTATTTTGCTTTGCATACACAAGAATTTCCTGTTTAGAAATTTCGAGTAATGGTCGAATGACAAAGCCATTTTTAGCTTGCATACCTGTCAAACCTTTAATGCCGGTTCCTTTGGTAATATTTAATAGTATCGTTTCGAGTTGATCATCTAAATGATGAGCTGTGGCAATGCAATGATATCTGTTTTCTATTCTTACTTTCTCAAACCATTCGTAACGCAAAGTGCGCGCAGCCATTTGTGTGGAAACATCATGCTGTTTTTTGTAAGATTTCGTATCAAATTTTATAACGTGAAATGGAAGATTATTATGTGAAGCAAATTGTTGTATGAATTTTTCGTCATCATCACTTTCATTTCTGCGCAATTGAAAATTGCAATGTGCAATAGCAATCTTAAAATTCAATTTTATCAACACGTCAATCAGCACCATAGAATCTACACCACCACTGCAGGCAACAAGCAAGGTTGTTCCTGAATTGGCAAGATTGTGATTATAGATATATGTTTGAATTTTCTGCTGCATTATTTTA
>DAOORG010000215.1:0-2838 GCA_035389165.1 Chitinophagales bacterium | reverse complement strand
ATTGGCAAGATTGTGATTATAGATATATGTTTGAATTTTCTGCTGCATTATTTTAAACTATCAATTTCCCAATTTAAAGGATTGTTATCAATATAAGTAGCAATATGGTTAAAAGAATTTTCATTTCGTACAATATGGTCGTGATAATTATTTTGCCATATTTTTTCGTGTGGTGTTTTTCGTAAATCATTTATCTGTTTTGTTGTAACAGATTTGAAAATTGCCACAAATGATGATATTGATTTTGGCATCCGTCGTAGATACGCACGGCTGTGCGTATGGATCGTATTATTATCAATGTTGGTTTTATTATTATTATTATTATACGCACTGCTGTGCGTATCTACATCTTGCGTATCTACATTTAAAATTTCGATTAAAAAATGAACATGATTTGGCATAATTACATAATTATGAAATACCATGTTTTTTCTAATATCTATAGATTTATTTATTTCGTTTTCAACAATTCCGCCATTTTCATTTAATATTAAAATCCCTTCTTTTATTTCACCAAACAGATACAATCTTTCTTGTGTACAAATCGTAATAAAATAAACAGATGGATTAGCATAATTCCAATCTTTTAATCGGTGTGATTCTGAACGATATTTATACTTATAACTTGTCATTCTTCAATTCCTTACTAATTTTAATGTTCATTATATCATGATACGCACTGCTGTGCGTATCTACAATTTGCGAAAAATTATCACATTTCGATTTCCAAATTCATTTTTGCATTCTTTAATTCACTTAATGCATGTGTATCTTTCAACTCTTGCGCTGTTAGAATTCCTTTTTCATAAATATTTAATGCTTTTTTAACCTCGTCTAATTGTTCATAAACTTTGGCTAAATGGTAGTACGCACCAATATACTTTTCATCCACAACTAACAGTTTTTCAAATAGTTGTACAGCATTTTCCAATTCTCCGACTTTTTCGTATTCTTTTGCCAGTGCAAATAATGCAAATGTATCGTTTGGGTTATCAACAATTAACGATTTCAAACGTTCTATTCTAATTGTATGCATGCATTGAATTAATTAAAATGAATTATTTTAGCGTTCCGTTCCGATAGCCTCGGATTTGGAATAAATTTTTAAACTAAAAACAAAGTTATGAAATTTCTAGTATGTATAAGTTTAGTTCCTGACACTACTACTAAGATTTCGTTTGTGGACAACGACACGAAGTTCAACAACGATAAAGTACAGTGGATTTTGAACCCTTACGACGAGTGGTACGCTTTAGTACGCGCGTTAGAATTAAAAGAAGCAAACGGCGGCAACGTTACAGTAGTAAACGTTGGACCGGCAGAAAATGACCAGGTTATCCGTAAAGCATTGGCAATCGGTGCAGACGATGCTATCCGCATCGATGTAACCGGTGAAGCTGACTCTTACGCTATTGCAGCAGAAATTGCGGCAGTGGCAAAATCCGGTGGATACGACATGGTGCTTTTAGGTAAAGAAACCATCAGTTACAATGGTTCAAACTTAGGTGGTATGCTGGCGGAATTGTTAGACTTACCATTTGTTTCTTATGCATCTAAATTAGATATGGCTGGCAACACGGCTTCTATCGAAAGAGAAATTGAAGGTGGAAAAGAAATATTATCTGTAGATGTACCGTTTGTAATTTCTTGTGCTAAAGGCATGGCGGAAGCACGTATTCCGAACATGAAAGGAATTATGAGTGCAAAAACGAAACCATTAAACGTAGTAGCACCACAAGGCGTTGGCTCTTTAACTTCTGTAGTGAAGTATGAGTTGCCACCGGCAAAAGGCGCCTGCAAAATGATTTCTGCAGACAACCCAGAAGAATTAATCCGATTATTACACGAAGAAGCAAAACAAATATAATTATGGCAATCTTATTTTTAGTAGAAATAGCAGATGGCAAAGTAAAGAAAGCAAGTTTTGAAGCTGCTTCTTATGCCTCCAATTATGCAAATTCCGTTGGTAAAGAAGCGGTAGGTCTTGCATTAGGTTCAATAGATGATGCGTCTTTAAGTGCTTTAGGCATTTATGGTGCTAAAAAAATAATTCACGCAAGCAATGCAGGTTTTGATAATTTTGATGCAAGTGCGTATGCAAAAGCAATTGCTGAAGTAGCAACACAAATCAGTGCGGATACTATTATCATTTCTCAAACCTTGACAGGTAAAGCGGTTGCGCCGGTGGTTTCAGCTCGTTTAAAAGCAGGTATCGTTTCCGGTGCGGTAGGTTTACCGGATGCTGACTTCGTAGTGAAAAAAGCAGCGTTCTCCGGAAAAGCATTCGCTTACGTAAAAGTAGAAACAGCGGTGAAAGTAGTAGCGGTTGTTCCCAATTCATTTGGTGCTACGAAAGGCGACGGCACAGCAACGGTAGAAGCTTCTGCTATTGCACCTGCAGCTAGCCGTGTAACGGTGAAAGAAGTAAGCCGTCAGACAGGCGATGTTGCACCACTTCCTGAAGCGGAATTAGTGGTTTCTGCAGGCCGTGGAATGAAAGGTCCTGAAAACTGGGGCATTGTTGAAGACTTAGCCACTGCGTTAGGTGCTACTACAGCTTGTTCTCGTCCGGTAGCGGATGTACACTGGAGACCTCACCACGAACACGTGGGACAAACCGGTGTTGCTATCCGTCCGAACTTATACATTGCGCTTGGTATTTCCGGTGCTATCCAGCATTTAGCGGGTGTGAACCAGTCAAAATGTATCGTAGTAATCAACAAAGATCCGGAAGCGCCTTTCTTCAAAGCAGCTGATTATGGTATCGTTGGCGATTTATTTGAAATCGTACCGAAATTGACTGCAGCAGTAAAAGCGTTGAAAGCAAGTCAGCATTAA
>DAOORG010000214.1:0-4717 GCA_035389165.1 Chitinophagales bacterium | reverse complement strand
CAATTAACAAAAGAAGAGTTTGATAACTTGAGGTGCCAAGTTGGCACCTCAAGTTATGGCGGAACAAGATACTTACCTTATGCATTTACAGAACAAGGTGTTGCTATGTTGAGCAGTGTATTGAGCAGCCAAAAAGCAATTGAAGTAAACATTGCTATTATGCGTGCTTTTGTAAAAATGAGAAAATACGCAATGAATTATAAAGAACTGGCAGAGAAATTGTTGGATCACGATAAGCAATTGGATGATGTGAACGAAGTCTTAAATTATCTAATGTCAGAAAAGAAATTAGAAATAGAGCAACAAGAACGACCAAGAATTGGATTTAAAATTTGATATTTGTGCTAATAAATGATTTTGAAAAAATCCATTTTTATACTTTCCATTTTATTGCAAACTTTTTCGTTTGCACAAAAATCTGCAACTTATTTCCGTACGGTAGATTATTTTGATAAAGAAGACAGTACTAAAAATTATGCAGTAGTTTACAGACCCAACGCACCAGCCAAAAAACTGCTGATTTTATTGCCTGCTTTCGGTGAATCGCCTATGCTCGCAGAGCGTGAAACGAATATTCCAACCATTGCAGCTATCAATGGAATATTAACGGTAATCTTGTCCAATAACGAAGGTTCTGCTTCTTTTCAAATTGATGGTAATGCACAAACGTATTTAGACAGCATGATTCCGATTTTGTTGTTGCGCTATGGAATTCCTGATGATGCCTATTATTTAGGTGGTTTTTCACTCGGTGGTTCCGGCGTCGTAAAATATGTACAGCATTGTAATACCTACGATATCAAACTAAAACCTAAAGCGGTGTTTGCCATCGATCCGCCATTAGATTTTTTGCGCTTGTATAAAGTATATGACAATTGGATGAATGATACCGCAAAATTTTATAATACCAACAAACCTTTGTATAAAATGATGCTGGATAAAATGCGTACTTTTTTTCAAGGTGATTTAAGTACAGCCTATGAAAACTATGTGCATTTGTCACCTTATTGTTACGATGACAAAAACAAATTTGGTGTACGCCTGTTTGAAAATACACCAATTACAATTTATTGCGAACCGGATTTTAAGTGGGCAATGCTTGAAAAGCGATGGAATGCTTATGATTTAAATATAACAGATAATGTTAGTTTTATAAATGAGCTGACTAAAAATGGTAATCAGCAGGCACAACTTATTTTAACTCAAAATAAAGGCATCAGAAAGCTGATGAATATGAAACAACCACATTCTTGGTCCATTGCAGATGCCAACGAAACGGTGAAATGGCTGTTAAAGTATTGATTTTAAAGCGAAAATCATTTTTTTTTGTTAATTTTGAAGCATGTCAGCGCCAAATCAATTATCAAATCTACAGCTTGAATTGTTGAAAATTTATTCAACTAACATTTCTGATGAAAAATTATTAAAGATTAAAAGTATGTTAGCTAATTTTTTTGCTGAAGAAGCAACAAAAGAAATGGATAAATTTATTGAAGAAAATAATATTACACAACAAGATTTGATTGATTGGACACATGAACACAACAGAGTTAAAACTGGTAATTGATACGAATATTTTAATATCAATTATAGGTAAAATTTCTGCTCATCGATGGATTTTTGATGCAATTATTTCAGAGAGAATTTCTTTATGTATTACAAATGAAATTTTGTTAGAATATAGAGAAATTTTAGAAAGAAAAACAACAGTTACTATTGCTGAGAACGTAATAGAGTTGATTTTATTATTACCTACTACAATTCAAACAGTAACTCATTTTAATTTTCAATTAATTGATCTGGACAAAGAAGATAATAAATTTATAGACTGTGCAGTTGCATCAAATGCACATTTTTTAGTTTCAAACGATAATCATTTTAATATTCTAAAAACTATTGAATTTCCTGTGGTTTCCTTGTTAACTTTGCAGGAATTTGAAGATTTATATAAATCAGCATTAACAAAATAAACTTGAAAACAAAATCACATACAAAAGATAAATACAATGTCATCACTTTAGGCTGCTCTAAAAATTTAGTAGACTCTGAAGTGTTGGTATCACAATTAAAATACAACGATTTTGATGTAGAACATCAGTCTGAAAAAAAAGACGCCAACATCATTATTGTAAATACCTGTGGTTTTATCGACAGAGCCAAAGAAGAATCTATCAATACCATTTTATCTTACGCAAAACAAAAAGAAAAAGGCAAGATTGATAAATTATATGTTACCGGTTGTTTGTCGCAACGCTACAAAGACGATTTAGAAGTGGAAATTCCACAAGTAGATGCCTATTTCGGTACGCTGGAATTACCGCAGTTACTAGAAAAATTAAAAGCAGATTATAAACATGAATTAATTGGCGAACGTTTTCTGACAACGCCACAACATTATGCGTATTTAAAAATTTCAGAAGGCTGTAACCGTACTTGTACATTCTGTGCCATTCCGTTAATGCGCGGTAAACACGTTTCTAAAACCATAGAAGAGATTGTTGCAGAAGCCAGGAATTTAGCAAAACAAGGTGTCAAAGAAATTATGTTGATTGCGCAAGAGTTGACATACTATGGTTTAGATATTTACAAAGAACGTGCACTTTCAAAATTATTATACCAGTTGAATGAAGTTGACGGTATTGAATGGATTCGCTTGCATTATGCTTATCCAAGTAAATTTCCGTTAGATATTTTAGATGCTATACGCGATTGCGAAAAAGTATGTAACTATCTGGATTTGCCATTGCAGCACGCAAATGACAATATCCTGAAGCGTATGCAGCGTCAAATTACACAGGCAGAAACACGCGAATTAATTCAGCAGATTCGTGCTAAGATTCCTGGTATTGCCATCAGAACTACAATGTTGGTTGGATTTCCTGGTGAAACGGAAGAAGACTTTCAGGATATGTGCGACTTTGTACAGGAAATGGAATTTGAACGCTTAGGTGTTTTTCAATATTCGCATGAAGATGATACGGCAGCACACGATTTTGAAGATGATATTGATACAGACACTAAAGAAGAACGCGCCAGCAGGTTAATGCAAATTCAACAGGAAATTTCTTTTCAGAAAAATGAAGAGAAAATAGGAAAGGAGTTTAAGGTTTTAATCGACAGAAAAGAAAGTGGCTATTTTGTTGGACGTACTGAATTTGATTCACCGGAAGTGGACAACGAAGTACTGATTGATGCTAAAAAATATTTCTGCAGAATCGGTGATTTCTGTATGGTTAAAATAAATGACGCAACTGATTTTGATTTATATGGAGAAATGGTCATTAGTCAATAGACAATGGTCAATAGTATTATCTCAGCATCTAATGACTAAAAACCAATGACTGTTACTCAAATTCCTTTCTCACAAACCAATCTGTTTTCTAAGCTTATCTTAGATTATATTTCTCAGCATGAAAATGTAAAACCATTCTATAATTATGAAGTTAGTATTGATGCTATTGAAAGTGTAATTGCCGAAAAACAAAAAGAAACTATTAACAGAAATGTTTTAGTGGAAACGATCAAAAAACAATATGCTGGTCTTGAAGTTCCTGCACATGTTTCTGAAAATATAACATCACTTGAAAACCCGACGACTTTTTGCGTCGTTACGGCACATCAGTTGAATGTTTTCGGCGGACCACTTTATTATATTTACAAAATTGCACAAACGATTTCTACGTGTAATCAACTAAAAACAAAATTTCCAAATTATAATTTCGTGCCAGTTTATTGGTTGGGAAGTGAAGACCACGATTTTGAAGAAATCAACCACATCTATTTATACAGTAAAAAGATAGAGTGGCAAGATAAGCAAGGCGGTGCCACCGGTGAATATTCAACAAATAGTATCTTGCCGTTAATTGAAGAGATTAAAACTATTTTAGGCGAAAGTGAATTTGCAAATCAATTGATTGAAATTTTTCAGAAAGCATATGCACAACCAACGCTAACACATGCAGCACGCTATTTAGTAAATGCCTTATTTGGTGCATATGGTTTAGTTGTCGTAGATGGAAATGATACAACGTTCAAGCAGCAATATGCAGCTATTATGCGCGATGAATTAGTACATCAAAATTCGTTTAAATTAGTTACACAACAATTAGCGCATTTAGATACAAAAGGCTATAAACAGCAAGCTTTTCCACGTGAAATCAATTTATTTTATTTAAGTAAAAATTCCCGTGAAAGAATAGTAAAAGAAAATTCAGAATTCAGAATTCAGAATTCAGAATTAAAATTTACGGAAAGTGAAATATTGACAGAACTGCAAAGCCATCCTGAACGCTTTTCACCGAATGTAATACTTCGACCTTTGTTTCAACAGAAAATTTTACCATCACTTGCATACATTGGCGGTGCCGGTGAGTTGAGTTACTGGTTGCAACTGAAACCTGTTTTTGATTTCTATAAAGTAAATTTTCCTCAGTTATTGTTGCGTAATTCTGCACTTTTAATAAATGAAGCAACCGTAAAAAAGATAGATAAAATCGGGTTTGCATTACCGGATTTTTTCAGATCGACAGATGAACTCAAGAAAGAATTCATAGCCAACCATACAGAAGAGAATATCGATGTTGCGGTTTACAAGAATGAGTTGGAAGCTACATTTGAAAAAGTAAAGGAACTTGCAAAAAATATTGATGCCAGTTTGGTCAATACCGTTGGTGCAGAATTGCAAAAATCCTTACAAAGTATAGATAGTATTGAAAAG
>DAOORG010000213.1:3018-4718 GCA_035389165.1 Chitinophagales bacterium | reverse complement strand
AAACTCGAATTAAAGCCCTTATTTGACCAGTTTAAGCCTGAATCTGCAGATTTTAACGGTTTATATGTGGCAAATGAGCATTTGCATTTTTTGATCACCGGAATGGGTATGATGAATACGGCTGCTCATTTAGCGCTGTATGCCTCAAAATATAACAGAGATTTTTATATAGATGCCGGAATTTGCGGTGCTTTTAACAGAAATCTGCATATTGGCGATGTTGTACAGATTATTTCGGAAACTTATGGTGATTTTGGCGTGGAAAATGACGAAGAATTCCAGGATTTTTTTGATTTAGGATTTATCGATAAACAGGAAGACGCTTTTCAGTATGGATTGTGCGAGCCAATTTATTCCGATTTTCATTCCAAAATAAACTTACCAAAAGCTACATCTATCACAGTCAATAAGGTGCATGGCAATGAGAAGACCATAAAAATTATTCAGGAAAAATACAATGCTGATACAGAAAATATGGAAGGACTGGCATTTTATTATGTATTGAAATTAGTAAACAAACCAGGAATAGAAATCCGTTCTATATCCAATTATGTGGAAAGACGCAATAAAGACAACTGGAACATTAAAGATGCCGTTGAAAACTTAAATAAAGAGATTTTGAAAATGATAACCACTTAAGAAACTTAAGGAACATAAGTCTTTTTATTAAAAAAAGTAAACAATATAAACAACATAAGGAAACTTAGTTTTCTTTCTATATTCTATAAGTGTCTTCTAGTTAAACTTTTACTTCTTGAGTTTCTTAAGTGGTAAAAAAACAGGTTTTATAATTCAATATTCTAGACATTGCTTTCGCGCACAATATACAATGGTCGCTGTTTGACATTGTCCATAATTCTGCCTAAATATTCACCGATAATTCCAAGGCAAATTAATTGCACGCCACCAATAAACAAGATACTAACCATCAAAGATGACCAGCCCTGAACCACATTTCCGTTGATGTATTTTTGGTATAAGGTGTATAAAATAAAAAAGAAAGAAATCAGTGAAACCACAAAACCAAGATACGTAGCTAAGCGCAAGGGCAAATTGGAAAAAGCCGTGATACCATCAAACGCAAAGGAAAACATTTTAGAATAAGAATAGTTAGTTTTTCCGGCATAGCGTTCTTCTCTTCTGTACTGAATAGATGTTTGATTAAAACCAGTCCATGCAATCTGACCACGCAAGAATTTATTCCGTTCCGGCATTGACACTATGATGTCATTTATTTTTTTGGAAATAATTCTGAAATCACCGGTATCTAATGGAATGGAAACATCTGACAAACGGTTAATGAAACGATAGAAAAGTTTTGCAGTAATTAATTTGTGCCACGACTCACCTACACGTTGTTCGCGTTGCGCAAAAACCACATCATAGCCTTCGTTCATTTTATGGTATAAATCTTTTATCAGTTCAGGCGGATCCTGTAAATCAGCATCGATGATAACAATAGCATCGCCTTTGGCATGTTCCAAACCGGCAAAAACGGCCAACTGGTGTCCAAAATTCTTACTGAAATCTATATACTTAATTTGTGGATTTTTTTGTGCCAGTTCTTTAATAATCTGAAGCGATTTATCTTTGCTTCCATCATTCACAAAAATCAGTTCATACTTATTAGAAATCGAGGTGACCACATTTACTAATCTTTCATGTAAAACTAAAAGATTACTTTCTTCATTAAAAACCGG
>DAOORG010000213.1:0-2918 GCA_035389165.1 Chitinophagales bacterium | reverse complement strand
GTACAATCCCAACCATTAGATATTGGAACCGGATAAATTTGCAAATGACCGAGTAACAAGATGATTGCCGTAAGAACAGTGTAAACAATTCTTCTGTTGGATAAAAACTGAATGACCGGAAACAGCATCAACACATAAACGACTAAAAAATAACGATGGTTGATTGGATTCGTAAATGGTAAAAATGAGATGGAAAATACAATTGCCGGAATCAGCCAAAGCAAGGTAAATGCATCCAATTTCCTTTTTTGCAGAAAATAAAACAAACTTAGGAAAGACAGCAGTACGATTCCTAAATCAAAAAAGCTACGTGCAATAGAAACACCATTTTTAAACAACCCAAAACCGTCCACAAAACCACGTTGTTCGCTCCAGCCTTCAGATGGTGTGGCAAAAAACCAATCTGTTTGTGTGTAATGATAAATATACCAGCTAGCAATTATTACTAATGCAGGAACAAAATATAAATTCCATTTAAACCAACTTTTAAAATTCATCTTATTTATAGATCCTGAAACAAGTTCAGGATGACGGTCAGCACCGTTCAATTCGTTTGAAGAAGATTTAATGTTATTGCTGATAAAAAATATTGTTGCCGATAGTGCTGCCAGACAAAACAAACCACGCAAGGTGATGCCAACGATTCCAATTAACACCACAGCAAACAAGATTTTTTTATTGTTCAGATAGGAAACCAAGGCAGCTAAATACAAACTCAATAAAACAGCATCGTAACTTACTAAGGTTTGTTGTGTAATAACTGCCGGAATGGAAAAGAATAAAATAACACCAATAAATTGTTGTTGTTTTGAAAAGGAAAAATAGTGTAATAACTGAATAAATGAAATAATTCCTAAAATTGTAAACGGCAACATAGATAAATGTGCAGCCATTAAACTTTTACCAAAAATTAAATAGTAACAACTTACATACACATAAAATAATGGCGGATGTCCTGCATCAAACTCAGCAGGAACCATTAGATTTTGGAAACCATGTTCAAAAAAATATTGTGTGATGGTAGACGTCAAAATCGTGTCCCAAAAAAAAGGCAAATGCCATGAAAAAATATTTATCAGAACAGCAAGAACTATTGCAAGTAAATAAATGTTGTAATTTTTCAGTAGGTTCACTTATCAAAAATAACATTTTCAATCTATATTTACACGATGCAAACACTAACATTGGCTATTTCGCCTTGTCCGAATGATACGTTCATTTTTGATGCGATGCTGCACCATAAAATTGATACAGAAGATCTGGATTTCAACCTGGTTTTTGCCGATGTGGAACAGCTCAATCAGGCAGCATTTCAGCAACAGTTTGACATCACTAAATTAAGTTATCATGCGTATGCATATGTTGCAGAAAATTATGTACTGTTGCGTTCCGGAAGTGCTCTAGGCAATAACTGCGGCCCAATGTTGATTGGAAAAAATAGTTTAACGGATGAAGCTGTTGAGAAAAGCAAGATTTGTGTTCCGGGAAAATATACAACTGCCAATTTATTGTTCTCGTTAAAGTATCCGAATGCTCAGCAAAAAGAGTTTGTAGTTTTTTCTGATATTGAACATAAGCTATTGAGTGATGAATTTGATGCCGGTGTTATTATCCATGAAAACAGATTTACCTATGAGCAGAAAGGCTTGAAAAAAATTATCGATTTAGGTGAATTTTGGGAACAAACATACAAAGCACCAATTCCCTTAGGTGGCATCGCGATTCGAAGAAATATGGAATTAGAAACACAGTTAAGTGTTGAACGAATTATTAAACGAAGTATTGAATTTGCGTTTGCTCATCCTGAGTCGTCTAAAGAATTCGTAGCTGAACATTCGCAGGAAATGAGTGCTGCCGTTTGCAAACAACATATTGATTTGTATGTCAATACATTTAGTCTGGAATTAGGTTCTGAAGGTGAAAAAGCGGTTAACACCTTGTATAAGATTGCACAAGAAAATAAAATTATACCTGCGTTGAAAAAGTCTGTTTTTATTCAATAGATGCTGAAATAAAGCTAAATTAAATTCGCAACGAAATTACAATGTGATGTTACTTACTTGCAAATTCTTTCAATGCATCCAATCTCTGTTTTAAGTTAAGATTCCATTCCGCTTGTTTTTTCTCGTTCATACTATGATTCGTTTCATTATCATAATCGTCCTGTTCCTCTTGCCATTCTTTCATGATGGTATTACTGATACCTGAAATCTTTGATAAATCTCCGATTGATTTAATATTTTCAGCTAATCGTTTACGAAACAAGCGTGCATATAATTCTGTAATGTCAAAATGCAACTGCTCATGTTGCAATATATAATTAGATTGTTTACTCTTTTTGCTCCACGATAATTTAGGATAATATTTAGCTAAAACCGACCAAAAAACCTGCTTGTTTTTTGTATAATAAGAGTACTCTACAGATGAGGTTGCCATGGCTACTTCAGCAGCATTGTCGATAGGAACACCTTGGAAATCTGGCCACGTCAGTTTCTTGTTTTCAGTCCAGGTGAAAAATGAATTATAACGTTCATCGCTTGCCGGTGGCAATGCATATGTTGCTGCAGTGAGCAATAAAAACGCTATTAAGAAAAATCTGAATTTCACATGAAATACAACGCAAAAAGTATACCGTAAATTATAAGAACAAGTGTTAAGAAAACTGAATAAGCAGAATCTGCTTGTTATAGACATCAAACGCTTCAATTAAATCTGTAATAAATGCCTGACCGTATTTTGCATAATATGCAGAAAAATTCTCTACTCTTTCCTGCAATGAATTATTCGGAAATAGCTGATTTTTAATTTTCTCAATCTGATTTAATTCCGTTTCATTTTTTTGTTTCAGTGATTTCAACAATCGCTTTTCAATACTATCTATACTTTGTAAGGATTTTTGCAATTCTGCACCAACGGTA
>DAOORG010000212.1:0-4719 GCA_035389165.1 Chitinophagales bacterium | reverse complement strand
TAAATTCTATCTTCTTACCAGCCGAGCGCTCGGAAGCCACCGGAATTAATTCTGTAACCGGAAAATTTCTTTCGGTCAAAACTTTTAACATTTCGCCACCTACTAAACCTGTGGAACCTACTACTGCTACTTTCATTTGATTGATTTTAATTGTTAGAACTACAAAAATAGAGAATTGCCGGCACTAATATTTTTAATTTAACATTACCAAAACAACCTTTTGTGTTGGAATAACGACTTAGAATTGAGATATTTGTTTGTCTTGCAACCCTATGAAAAGATTTTTGTTTTACATATTAGTATTTTTTTCAATCTCAGCATTTGCTCAGTTTGAGGAGCGCTTTACGGACGGAGGATTCAACGTAAACCCACATTGGGACACGTTAGGTTCAAATTTTGTTGTAGTAAATCAGGTTTTAAATTTTCAGGCAGCCAACAGCAGCGGCAAAGCAGCTATTGTAACCATGGATACCGTAGGAAAAAGTGCAGAATGGGGTTTGTATTTGCGTTTAGGTTTTCAGCCGTCTGATGATGATAAAGTAGAAATTGTATTGATGTCTGACGAAATGGATATTCGTGGTGATTTTAATGGATATTTTGTAAGAATTGGACATAATGGTGTGAGTGATGCGATGGATTTTTATAGAAAAGATGACGATAATGATATTTTAATTAAAAAAATGCTGGTTGGAAATTTTCAGAATGGCGCTGATGGAAATTTAAAAGTTCAGAAAAATAATTTAGGCAAATGGGTTTTTTTCTGGAAAAATTTCGACCAACCTGATTTCGTTAGAATTGACAGCACACAAGAATTGACTTATAATACATCTTCTTATTTTGGAATGATTTGTAATTATACACCAGCATCTAAAGATAGCTTCTGGTTTGATGACATTTATTCCATTCAATTGCCTTTGGTGTCTACAGATACCGTTCCGCCAACCATAGAAAGTGTAGAGTTGGTGAACAGAAGACAGATAGATATTTATTTTGACGAAATTATCGATATAGCCTCTGCAGAAACACGGTTAAATTATACGTTGTCAGCGTTTGGAAATCCTACATCTGTTAGTGTAGATGCGACCAACAAAAAACTGGTGCATTTATATTTTACACCAGGGCTGTCTTCAAATACAAGTTATACGCTGACCACTAGTTTTGTAAAAGATACGGTTGGCAATATAATGGCAACGCAGCAAAATAATATTAATACACCTTATTTTGCCATTGTCGGCGATGTGATTGTGAATGAGATTATGGTGAAGCCACCGGTTTCCGGATTGCCCAATAAGCAATTTGTAGAATTGCGAAATACCACTAACGAAACGATTAGATTAAAGAACTGGATGCTGAATAACCGTACGCTGAATGATGGTTATTTGTTTCCGAATGGATATGTTATTTTATGTGCTGCTGCAGATACCAATAGTTTTAAACCCTACGGAAATACGGTTGGAATAAATAACTGGCAAACCTTAACATTTGACGGTGCAGCTGCCGTAAGAACAGATGACAATGAGCTAATGGACTCTTTACCATATACAGATGAAACCTATCAGGATCCGATAAAGCAACAAGGTGGCTGGTCTATGGAATTGGATACGCAACGTTATGTAGGTAATTGTCCTAAAAGTTTGTTTTGGTCGGCATCTGTAAATTTGAGTGGAGGCACACCAGGAATCAAAAATAGTAAAGGCTTTGCTTCCGGTTTCGTAAATGCTACAGACAGTCTGGTTAACAACAGCACCATTGAACTGAATTTTCAGGTTCCGATGGATAGAGCAGCAGCAGAAAATCTTGCAAATTATTCTATAGATAACGGAATTGTCATTCAATCTGTAGTGGCACAAAACCCGCTTGCCACCAAAGTAAAAGTGAATTTATTAACTGCATTGTCTCAGAATATAATTTATACATTGATAGTAAAGGAATTTGCAGGATGTATTGGTTATACACATGCAGCAGATACGTTTAAGATTGCGATTACAGATATTCCTGTAGCAGGAGAAATCGTTATTAATGAAGTATTATTTCATCCAAACGTAGGTGGTGAGCAGTTTGTAGAAATATACAATACCACCAATAAGCTATTTAAAATAAAAGATTTAATTATTGCACAGGCAGATGCCGTTAGCGAAATTGAAAATCAGGTTGTTAATTTAAACGACGAAAAGGGTTTTCTTTTTCCAAATGATTATGTGGTTTTCAGTAAAAACAGTAATACTATAAAATCACAGTACAACACAACGATTTTGTCTAAATGCATAGACATCACACTTCCTGTGTATGATACAAGAGAAGATATTGTGATCCTGAAAAATTCTGCAAATGAACTAGTAGATAAATTGCACTACTATGACGAATGGCATTTTCCGTTGTTGACTACAAAACAAGGTGTTTCTTTGGAAAGAACTTCGTTTAGCGCGCCCACGCAAAACAAACGCAACTGGCATTCTGCAGCAAAAGATGCAGGTTTAGCAACACCAGGTTATCTCAATTCTGAAGACAGCTATGCATTTGAAGGAAATGTACAGATTATACCGGAAATATTTTCACCGGATGGTGATGGCATCGATGATGTTGCCACTATAACCTATTCATTTGACGAGCCTGGTAGTGTTGTAAACGTGTATTTATATAATGCAGATGGCAGACTTGCCAACTATTTGGCAAGAGAAATTACCATACCTAAAGAAGGTTATTTTATATGGAATGGTGACGATGAAGACGGTAATAAGAAAGACGTTGGTATTTATTTTCTTGTATTTGAACGCAAGTTGCCGGATGGTGAAAAAATAATATACAAACGCAGATGTGTGTTAGCCGCAAAGCTCAATTAATCCGATTATCCTTACTTACAATGTTTTTTTTAGTTACTTTGTAACACAATCAGAATAGAAGAAAATGAAACCTGGCAGAAAATTGAAAAATTATGGCAGACCCTTATTGCTGTTGTCTTTTTTTATAGTTTCAATAGTTTTTTTCTCTGCCTGTAAGTGTAAAAATGGCAATGCAGAATCCATCGAAAAAAAAGTAGAAATTCCAAAAGACGAAATTGAATTTCAACAAAATATTTCAACTATTTTACGCGATTATATTCCAACACTTCCTACCATAAAAAATGATAGTACAAAATATTTAAGCTGGCACGAAATTGCCAAAGATATTTATCTGCAAAACAATTACAAATCGCTTTGGTTAAGCAAAGACGTACTTTCGCCAAAAGGAAAGGAAATGCTGCACACGCTTGGCACCGCAGAATTTTTAGCGTTGAACAAAGATTTATACGATTATGAAACCCTACAATTAATTTCAGATTCACTTCAGAAGATAAAGCCTGTTGTTGACTTTAATCTTGCCAAACAATTAGAGGTAGGACTGACCCGTTCTTTTTTACAAATGGCATTGCATGTAGACCATGGAATGTTTGCCGATACGATACATGGCATCAATTCAAACTTTTGGAAAGAGAAAGAAGTATATGTGCAACTGCTGCAAAAAGCGTTGAGTGATTCTGTTTTCAGAACCTTGTCTTCTTTAGAACCTAATAATCCATTATACAACAGATACATGGTTGCATTACGTGCATTTGTTTCCAAAAATAATATTTCTGCCAATCCGATTGCAATTCGCGATCCGAAGACAGATTCGATTGGTGCTGTAAACGATACACGAAAAGCATTGGTCTATCATCATTATTTAGTGGATTCTATAAAACAAAATGATTCGGCATATCTGTTTGCGTTAAAAAAATTTCAGAAAGAAAATAATTTAAATAGCGATGGTGCTATTGGTGCAAATACGATTAAAGCTTTAGAGCGCGATAATGCTAAAAAATTTCAATTACTGGCTATTAATGCAGACAGATGGCGAAAAGAACACATTATGGAATTGCCGGAAAAATATGTTTGGGTCAACTTACCATCTTATAAATTAAAAATTATAGAGAACGATACCTTGCGTTTAGAAAAAAAGGTAGTGATAGGTAAATCGAATTTGAAAAATGAAACACCGATTTTAGAAAGTTCGATTAATCAGATTGTATTGTGGCCAACGTGGAGCGTGCCGCAAAGTATAGTAAAAAACGAAATGAAAAGTTTTAAAGGCTATGTAGTTACCAAAAATGGAAACTGGACAAGCGTGGTACAACCACCCGGACCAAGAAATGCATTAGGTGTGGTGAAGATATTATTTCCAAATAAGTATTCTGTTTACATACACGATACACCATCTAAGTCTACCTTTGGTGCCGATTTGCGTGCGGCAAGCCACGGCTGTGTGCGTTGTCAGGATCCGTTAGAAGTAGCCGCAAATTTAATGATGATGGACACCTTTGATATTACGTATGATTCGTTGGTGTTGTTGAAAGACAGTAAAATTCAAACGCGCACTTTCCGACTAAAAAAAGCAATACCTGTTTATTTCAGATATTTTACGGCAGAAGCAGATTTTGATGGCAATGTGAAATTTTATGCGGATGTTTATAACAGAGATAAGCAGATGATAAACTTTATATTTAAAGGAAAACAGCCACATGTGCTCACTAAAGAAGAAATACGCGAGCGACAACTGGCAGATTCTTTAGCTGTGATAAAAAAGAAGAAAGCAGATTCTGTTGCAGCCGTTTTAAAGCTGAAGAAAGAACAGGAAGCATTAGTGCTGAACGACAGTATTGTGAAAACAGATAGTCTGAAAAATTAAAACTTACTCAAACTCAGC
>DAOORG010000211.1:0-4723 GCA_035389165.1 Chitinophagales bacterium | reverse complement strand
GTGTCATAAAGAAACGCGCGTTTTTGGTATACATAAATGTACAAAAAAGCCACGATGCAAGTCTTGCCTTGTGTTTTATTTTTCTGAATATTAGTAATTCATTTCAAAAATAATCAGGCTGGAATATTAGCAATTGAATAAGCTTTTTAAATACTTTTTATTTATGGCAGATATTTCATTGGCTAAAAACCTACTGAGTAATAATAGATTTAATGAATAATGAAAGCTGTTAATTTAAAATAATATGACTACAACAAGTCAACTTGCTCTAAAAACCATTCCTTTTCAGGAAGATTAGCATGTGTTTCTATTTCATTCTTTAATAAATTCTTTTTAGGTTTTGAAACACCGATATGTTTATATATTTTCTCGCAATAGTGAATCATGTTTTTATATCTTGTTTTATAGATACCTAATGTTTTTTGCCGATGAAGATAAGTTTTAAAACTTTTCACCAAGGAAAACATTGCTTCGTATTCTTTTTCTTCAAAATAGATGCGTAACAACATACTTTTTGCATCTAAATTCCAAAGCACATCCTCAAACTCTACCTGCTGTAGAATTGGCATTGCTCGTTTATACTCTTTTTTGGCAACGTATAAAGTCGCCATATTAAATAAAACTGTGTTTTCTCTGTATTGCTCATGAAGGGTATTTTGAAATTTTGTGATAAATAGTTCTACACTTTTATATTCTTTTAGCTTTTTCACACCAATAAATACTATATTCTTAAACGTAAAACGACTTAATTCACCTTTGTCTAACAAGTACCCTTTTTGTAAAGCATGCAAATATAAATCGTATGCGTGTTGCGCATAATTCTGTTTGCCAATATTCAACTCTTTAATGCAGTAATTAATCGTCAGCAAAATAATATCTTTCATTTCCGATTCGTCAAAAAAAGTTTCATATGCATAAACGGCTTTGTATAATTGCTGAAACAAATCATCGTTACCATTGGTGGAGATTTTATAACAGAGATAATAAATATGAATGGCTGGTATTGTATTTAATTTTGTTTCTTTTTCAATCAATGCCATACATTCATTAATCAAATAAAACTGAAATGATTTCCCTGAAACCTGTTCAAATGAAATAGCCACACAGGCATATTTTAAAATTTCTGCAATAGTATAATAATGCAAATTATCAGCAACTGCTTGCAGATTAAAATCTTCATACCGTTTGTTTTTACTTTGCAGTGTATAGCGTTCTGTTTCTAATTGATATGTCTGCCAGAAAAAATTACTGTTTCGTAATTTCTGTTGATTTATAAGTTGTGTTGTTTCATTGATTTTTTGTGTAGTGTACAGGTTTGCATTTTTATGGTTGATGTTTCTGATGAGCGCTAATTGCGTATTGGTTTTATTGGTTTGCCATTCGTTATACGCCAGAAAATCTTCCATGCATTTGGTGGCAAAACTCATTACATAACGCAACTGCTGTTCATTGTATTTTTTATTTGGATACACATATTGAAAAGCCAGTTTTCTATCTGTATTTTCAGCAGTAATAGTTCGCTTTGCATAAATAAAATCAAATAATTGAGTTACATCTTCGCGTGCATTGGCAAACGGTGAATGCACCCATAGTTTCAGATTCTGCTTTTCTTTTCTATTTAACTGCAGAAAAAGTTTGATAAATTTAGTGTCCAACATATTGTAAATTTAATTAAAACAACATTAATTAATGGGTTTAATTTTTAATTATTGCCATTAATATCTATTTTATGTACAAAAAAAGATTGATAAATATTGTTTTTTGTGCAAAATTATACAAATAAAAGACCTCAATTTTGAAGTGTAAAGAATATATTCTAATTCTTTCAGAATAAAATAGTTAAATTTATATGTATGATAAAGCAATTTTTTTATATAGTAATGATACTCACGTTGGTGTTCATCAATAAAAATAGTTTTTGCGGAAATAGTTTTGAAATTGCCTGGCAAAAGTCGATTGAAAATAATGTTCAATATCTTTATTTTAGTCAAATACGCCAAACCGCAGATGGTGGTTACATTACTGCTGGTGCAGAGCAACTTTTGTTCATTACAGGAGCAAATTTAAGAGTGGTAAAAACAGATAGTGTAGGAAACATAATTTGGGACAAGTTTCTATTTGGTATTTTTGGCACTCTTACGGATCTTGAGTTAACAAGAGATGGTGGTTGTGTCATTAGTGGTTATTCTAATTCTGTTGGAGCAGCTTACTACCAGTTTATAAAACTAAATAGCATTGGTGAGGTTGAATGGGAAAAGAGACTTAATTCAACTGTATATTCATTCTTAAATTCTATACAACAAACTACAGATGGTGGTTATATTTTAGGCGGACATTCTTATGCAGGTGCTACAGATATTAAGACAGAAGCTAACCAAGGATTTTCTGATTTCTGGATTATTAAAACCGATAGTATTGGTAATTTTTTATGGCAAAATACAATTGGTGGTACTGGAGTGGATGAGGTTAAAACAATACTTCAAACTTCTGATAGTGGTTTTATTATTGGTGGAAATTCTAATTCGATAATTTCTGGTGATAAAACAGAACCAAACTATGGAGAATATGACTTCTGGATTGTTAAACTAAATAATATCGGAGCTATTGATTGGCAAAAAACTTATGGTGGTGCTGCAAATGATCAATTGTTAAACTTAGAAATAACAAACGATGATGGATATATCATGGCTGGAAATTCTTCTTCAACTATTTCAGGAAATAAAACAGCAGATAGCACAGGTGGTTTGTCGTGGGTAATAAAGACAGATTCAACTGGAACTGTAGAATGGCAAAAAACGTACGGAGATAGTGCTTTATTATTAGGAAATATTCATCAAACTTCAGATAGTGGATTTATTCTTAGTGGTGGATTAAGAAGTTTTCTGAATAATCCGGATACCGATTATGAATTTATGAAAACAGATGCCTTTGGCAATATACAATGGCAGTATTCTGTAGGTGGTAGTAGTGTTGAACTTTGTTTTGATATGCAACAAACAACAGATGGAAATTACATTCTAGCAGGCATCTCTTATTCCGATTCTTCAAGAGATAAAACAGATAGCCTACATGGTTGTTGGTTGGTGAAATTTAATGTAACTGGTATTCCTTTTTATTTAACTGGTAATATTTTTTCTGATGACAATAACAATTGCTTGCAAAATGTTACTGAAAATGGTTTAAAAAATTACACTATCAGGTTTACAAACCAAACGGATACCATATACAGAACAACACAAGAAAATGGCAAGTATTTAGTTGCTATTGCAGACACAGGTTTATATCATGCTGAATTAATACCTAATCTAACTTACCCATATTATGAACCTTCTACTTGTAATAATTATACCATTCAGCTGAGAGACACCATAAATACGGCTAATTTTGCAATGACTCCAATTGTTAGTTGTCCAATGAATACCGTAAATATTTCTACAAATTCGTGGTTCAGACGATGTGTGGAAAATTCATTTTATGTATCATATTGTAACAATGGAAGTATTACCTCTGCAAATACATTTATTGACATTAAACTGGACAGATATATGGTTTTAAATAGTGCTTCCGTCGAATACACAATTTTACCAGATAATATTTTTCGATTCCACATTGGAAACTTAGATTATTTTGATTGCGGCACTTTTTATTTTTTAGCTACACCAATTTGTGACTCGACTATTGTCGGTCAAACACTATGTGTTGAAGCAAATATATTTCCGGATTCAACCTGTACAGACCCGCTTTTTGATGGCTCAATTATAAATACATCTGTAAAATGTATAGGTGATAGTGTTCTGTTCCAAATAAGAAACACAGGAAATAGCATGCAGTCGTTTAAAAATTATATAGTTATTGAAGGTAATGTTATGCGTTTGCAAAATATTTTTCAACTGCCACAAAACGGAATTCTAACATTTACCTTACCGGCTAATTCTGGTTCAACATATCGTATCATCGCAGAACGAGAAGATGGATTCCCTGTAATTTTAGGTGATGCTTATTCTACTTCAGCAATTGAAAATTGCCAACCAATATCAGATTTTCCTACTGGGTTTTTTACTCAATTTCCAAATTTTGATGGAGAACCGTTTAGAAGTTTAAGTTGTAATGTAATTACCGGTGCTTACGATCCGAATGATAAAGTGGCAACTCCAGTTGGTTATGGCACTTCTCATTATATTGAACATAATGTAAGCATTGAATATCAAATCAATTTTCAGAATACAGGCAACGACACCGCATTTAAAGTAGTATTAGTCGATACTATTTCACAAAACTTAGACATTAACAGTATACGACTAGGTGTGGCATCGCATCGCTATCAGTATATGCGCACAGACAGCAATGTGGTGCAGTTTGTATTTGACAGCATCAACCTGGTAGATAGTTTCAGAAACGAACGTTTATCACATGGCTTTGTAAAATTCAGCATACAACAAAAACCGAATAACGATATAGGTACAAAAATTTATAACAACGCAGATATTTATTTCGATTACAATGCACCGATTAGAACGAATACTACTATGCATACTGTAGGCAGAGATTTTATACAGGTAAATTTAATCAGCGAAATAAAAAACACTAAGTTCAATGTGAAAGAAATAAAAATAATGCCGAATCCATTCAGAGAAAAAACACAAATAATAGTTGAAAGTGATTTGCTGAAGAATCCTGTTTTGCTGCTGATGAATATACAAGGTCAACTATTAAGAACGATATC
>DAOORG010000210.1:0-4724 GCA_035389165.1 Chitinophagales bacterium | reverse complement strand
AAATTATTACAAGACAAAGCCGACAAAGGCGAGTTGTTTGTAGATTAAACCTATGCCACGATGGTCGTGGCAGGATAATAGAATATGAAAAAGACCGAATGTAATGTTCGGTCTTTTTTATTTTCACATTACATCAAGGTTTATGCTATTTACTAAATACAATTTTCAGTTATTTTAAACTTATTCATCAAGTTCGTGTTTCATAAACTGACTTAACGATATGCTGATTTTTTGAGTAAAATAATCCTAAAAAAAGTATCTTTATGTTTATGAGAAACGGAACCCTGTTATTTCTTCTCGTTATTTTTTTACTTGGCTTTTCTCAAACCGGTTCGTTGGATGAAGTTTTGAAAATTGCACATAGCCATGCAGTAAAATCGGATTTTGATGCAGCTTTCAAAGCATTGGAAATCTATAAAAAATCAAAGACAAATACTTCACCGGTATTAAAAATTATCGACAATTATTTAGCTTATTACAGCTATCTGAACAATGGCAGCAAGGATATAAAAATACTGGAAGCTGCATTGCAGAAAATGCAGGCACTGTCAAACAGAAATAAGCATGAAAGTGATTTGTTAGTGAAACTTTATGCGGCAAAATATTTACACATAGCCTATAACGGCGGTACCTGGAATGAATCATTAGCAATAGCAATGGAAGGTTATTCGTTGAAGGATTTTGAACAAGCTATGTCGGAAACAAAGACAGATTATTTATACGACTTAGGGTATTTGTATGATAAAGTAGGCAATTCTTTTGAAGGTATTAAGTTTTATAAAAAATCATTGGATTTGTATATCAAACAATTTGGCGAAGTCAACAACGATGTGGCGTTGAATTATAACAATCTAGCATACGCATACACCAATGTTTACAATCAGAAAAATACAATTGCCTATTATGAAAAAGCTGCTAAGATTTGGGAAAAATTGAATGAAAAGACTATTGATGATAAAGACTATTTAATTACTGTGTATAATAATTTATCGTACCAGTATATAAAGTACGGCGATAATGAAAAAGCTAAATGGGCAAATGCCAAACTTAAGTATCATTACTTAAAAAAATATAATTCTGCTGAATCACAGACTTCCGGAAGATTTATAAAATCTAAGTTGATTTATGTATTTACGAATGCCAGAATTCATCTTATTTCAAATGAACCCGAAAAAGCGGAGAAACTTGTAGAGGAAGTTTTAAATGATAAGAAAATTTCATTTTCCACTAAAGAGTATTTGCGTTATTTGCTAATTTGTTTTCAGGAAATCGCAGACTATTATTACGAAGAAAAAAAGTTTTCGGAAGTTATTTCAATATGTACAAAAGCGATAGAAATTGCTCAGCAATATAATAATCAGGATTTTTTAGCGGAAATGAATACTAAAATTGCTTTAGCTTATTTAGATTTAAATCAACCGGAAAATGCTTTAAGTTATATTGGTGTTGCTAAGGAGAATACTATAACTGCCAATTTTAATTTCAATAATTACAACATACCATTAATTAAGGCAACTATTTTAGCAAAAAATAATAATAACAGCGAAGCACTTTTCTTAGTTAAAAAGAATATTGAACAATTGGTTTTTGAATTAACTAAAAAGAAAAAATCAATTCATGCTATTCAGTTTAATGATGTGAAAGATTTGGTTTCTCCGCAGTTTATCGGATTTTTTAATAAAAGTGGTCAATTGTATCTGAATGAATATATTCGGACTAAAGACAGTAAGTTGTTAACTATTTCCTTCAACTTGTTTTCTATTAGTGCTGCTTTGTTCAATGACTATTACCTGAAAGGCGAGTATAATGAAGAACTTAATAAATACCAAACGGAAATTACAGAAGGATTGCTGAATATTTCAGTTTTAAAATCTATGACCTTAAAAGATAAGATTTCATTACTAAACACCATTGAGAGAAATGCATCACAACATCTGGTAAAAGAATTTTTAAAGAAAATACATTACAGTGATAATAAAAATAACCAACTTGTACTCGAAATAAAAGACTTAAAAAGCGAGTTAGTATTTTATAAAAGCCGGCAAACCACTAATAAAAACGAAGCTGACCAAAATAAAGCAAAAATAACTGCTATAGAAAAACGAATCAGTGAATTGATGCGCAGCACCACCGAAACGTATCAGGCAATGGAGAAAACTTCTGTGCAAAATTTCGACATACAACAAGTGATGGAATCTGTAGCTAAAGACGAAACGATAATAAAGTATTACACTTTGTCAGATGAAGTATTCGCCGTGTTTCTTCGTTCAAATGCAATTGAAATAATCAAAATCGGAAAGACTGCACAGCTCAAGCAACAGGTGGAAATATTGCTGTCTTCCATCAAGACTATTCGTCAGGATTATGTTGCGGCGGCTGCGTTGTTATTTGAGAATCTATCATTGGTTACAGATTCAAAGAAACTGATTGTTATACCAGATGGCTTTTTGAATTATTTGCCATTTGAACTTTTATATGACAATAATAATACTCAGTTCTTATTGCAACGACAAGTGTTGTCATACGATTATTCACTGCCAATTTGGTTGTTTAACAGAAACAATTCTATTCAGGTAGAAAATAAAAAATTAATTGCCTTTTCACCGGATTATAACTATCATTCAAACAATGAAAAACGAATTGGTTTATCCGATTTAAAATTTGCAAAAACAGAAGCGAAAGCAGTTGCAGCATTATTTGAAGGAACTTGCTATTCAAGCGCAACAGCTACTAAACAACAGTTTTTAAATGCAATTGATGAATACGGATTATTCCATTTTTCTATGCATTCTTTATTGAATGAATCTGATTTTAATCAGTCATGCCTGGTGTTTGCAAATAATGAAAAGCTTTATTTTTCTGAGTTATACGGAATGAATTTTCCAGCGAAGATGGCGGTGCTGAGTGCATGCGATGCAGGAAATGGAACATTAAAATCCGGTGAAGGTGTAATGAGTATTTCCAGAGCATTAGCTTATGCAGGTGTGCAATCGTCAGTGTATAGTTTGTGGCAAGTTCCGGATAAGGAAACCTCAGAAATTATGGTGTTGTTTTATGAGCACCTCAAAAAAGGACAATCAAAAGATGAAGCATTATCTAATGCAAAAAGAATTTTTGTGAAGAAAAATCCGTTGAAACAACATCCGTATTATTGGGCTGGTTTCGTGGTAAATGGAAATATGTCGCCGATAGTTTCTACAAATAATTGGTGGATGTATAGTTTAGTAGCATCAAGCTTGCTAATGTTGTTTTTTATTTTGCGGAAGAGAAAGTTAGTTTAATTCCTTTAACAATCGCTGAGCGGTTTCCTGTTGCGGATTTTTTTCATTGGCTATTTGTTTTAATAATTTTATTGCAGCTGGTTTATTGTTTAGTTTTAAATAACACAAAGCTTCGTACCATTCTGCATAGATACTGAACCGACTTTCCTTATTAGACTTAAAAGAATCAAATAATTTTATCGCTTCTTCGTGTTTATTGTCTTCCATTAAGGATAATGCCGCATAAAAAACAGCATATTCTTCATTTTGTGAAGTATGTATTTCAGAAAATAAGGCAGCAGATTTTTTATAATCACCATTATCGTAAGCATAAAAAGCCTGCGATTGTAGGTCGTTTTTGGTTTCACTTCTTACGGTAGGTGCAATGACATTCGGATACGCTTGGTAGTACGCAGCATACAGAGAATTATGGTCTGGTGTTTGATTGAAGTACCAGTAAGTACTAATCATCACTAATGCTATAGAAGCTGCCGCTAACCATTTAGTGAAACTGCCAGTCGTTTTTTTCTCTGTTTCAAAAGATTGCAATGTTGCTTTCAGTTGCTTTCTTTCGTTGAGTGTAATTGCTTTTTTTACATTTTCCTGATAGCGTACTTCTTCGGCAAATTTCGCATCCGTTTCCATTAATTGCTGAAAAGTTATTTCTTGTGCTTCCGAAAGTTTCCCTTCAAAATAAAGTGATATTAATTCTTCCTTTTCCATTTTTTATGCTTTAATGAGCTCCTTTAATTGTTTCAGACATCTCGATTTTTGACTTTTCAAAACATCTTTACTGGTGTAGCCAAGTTGTTCTTGTATTTCATCGAGTTTTTTTTCTTCGTAATAAAATAATTGCAATACTTTCTTGCATTGTTCACCTAGTTTATCCAATCCGTTTTGCAATAATCTTACCTGTAAATCAACATCATCTTCACTATATAAATCTTCTTCAATCTCAATTGATGCAACATCATCTGCAATATGTAGTTGTCCGTTTTTCTTAAATTTCTGAAATATCATAAACTTTCCAATGCCAAACAAATACGTAGACAGACTGCTTTTTAAATCATCCGTTTTGCCTCTTTTTACATTTTCTATCAATGTTATAAATGCATCCTGATAGACGTCTATGCTATCAAACTCATTTATGTTATAGCGTTTTGCAAAGAGTACAAATTTATTTTTATGGTCGTTATAAAAAGTACGAATTGTCTTTTCGTCGTTTTTTTTCAGTAAATCAATAATCGAATTGGTTGCACTCATTAGTTAACAATTTTCCGGAAAGTAAACAAAGCTACTTATTTTTTTATTGGATGTTTACTTTTTTCAATTCCGTACACTAATGGTAAAAACAATTTAATTATGAAAAAAATGACCCTTGTTTTATGTTTTGTGTGTCTTACAATCACCACATTTGCACAAAATACTACCGGAGAAAGAATTCTTCAAAATGCTAAAGATAAA
>DAOORG010000209.1:0-4751 GCA_035389165.1 Chitinophagales bacterium | reverse complement strand
TGAATATAATTTGAATAAAAATTATCCGGGTGCCGAGTATAAATTCTCTTTTGTCCATATTTCAGACACACATATTGGAGAAGGATTAGGCGATTATGGTACACCCGGATTTTACAACGACACTATGCCGGCTATTGACGAAAGTGAACCAGCCGTTCGTTTGCGAAAAGCGGTACAATGGATAAATGCCAACAAAATCACAAAAAACATAAAATTTGTAGTTGTTTCAGGCGACCTAACCGGTAGTGCGGAGAAATCGGAATTTTTAAAATTCAAAGAAATTATGAGTGATTTGCAAGTGCCTTATGTGCCGGTCATTGGAAATCACGACGTGTGGCCATATGTAAGATATCAGACAGAAGCTCCTTTTGCAAACGGTGATTCTGTGATGAATGAAGTTTTCGAAGATGTTTTTGACAGAAACAAACTTTTTTTTGATAATTGGAACGATGGAACTCGTTTAACCAGAACGTATAATCCGGAAACACAAAAAGAACATTATCTGCAGAATTTTTCGTTTGAATACGATGGTTTCGTTTTTTACGGACTCGATTTTAATCCACGATATCATGTCAATAAACCGGAACCTGGAATTGGACCGGAAGCGCAGATTATGGATTGGACAGGCGGCACTTATCAATGGTTGAAAAGAGAACTGGAAACCAATCCAAATAAGAAAAATCACAACGTCTGCTTCATTGCACATCATCCGGCTACTGATAATATTTTATTTATTTTATCAGGATTTGTATTTGATATAGCAGAGTATACCAAAATGCTCTCTATGCTTACGCCATTTAGCAGACATCTTGGGCTTTGGATGGCCGGTCACATTCATATAGATTATGACTATCCGCTGGTGAATAATGTGATGCATGTACGTGGAATTGCAGCCAATAAGGATTTTGACTCTGCGCGTTTTGAAATCGTAAATGTGTATGAAATACCTGAAGTGACAGCGCTGAATCCAGCGAAAAGTAAAGCTGAAATCAGTATCTTCCCAAATCCGAACAACGGAAAATTTACGGTGTCGGAAGAATTATTTCATTCAGAAACTAAACTTAGCTTATATACAATTCTTGGAACATTAATTTTTGAAAAACAAATGAAAGAGTTTTCAGCAGGCAATGATTATTATGAATTCGACTTCTCTTTTTTGCCAACCGGTTCTTATTATCTTTCTGTAGATGATGGTGAAAAAATATTTACTCAGCGCCTGATTATTCAGTAACTATTTTTGAAGCCATGTTTCCATATCTTCCTGGTCCAATTCTAAACCATTGCATTTTTTTCTGACAACACTATTTTCCACGTACATTATTATTGGTAAACTTATTCCTGCAATTTGAATCCAGTCTTTTGCGCCTAAAAATAAATTATGAGGAATAGATTCCGCATGCGTTTCATCAAAAAATTCTGTTAAGAGTTCTTTGTCGCCATTTAATGCCAGATAAAAAGGAATATCCGGATTTTTTTTGTGCATGATATAAATTTTTTGTGCAGCAATTTTGCAATGAGGACAAGTCAGACTCAAAAAAGCAATTATGTGTTTTCCATTTCTGAGATCAATTGTTGGAGTTTCTTTCTGGTCTTTGCTATACATTAATTCTAACGGAACCTTATAATTGATATTGGCTTTATCCATTGTTGAACTAAACGTGGCATCCAGTGGATAAACAAAAAAGCCTAAACACATAGATGCAATGAATAATACAGGTGTAACTATTTTTTTCCATTTTAAATTCCAGAAATCTTTTTCCGTTGAAAAATAACAAACGATACATGTGGCAATCAATGCCACATTTTTTAATATACCTTGTAATGGTGTCATTTTTACGGCTTCACCAAAACATCCGCAGTTTCCGGTATTGCCTTCTATAATAATTTTATAAGTAAGGTAAATGCAGAAAAAAACCAATAGCGCCACCGCAAATTTTAAGGTAAATTTTCTTAAAGAAATGTTCAGAATTAATAACATTCCCAGAAAAAACTCTAGCCCTATAAAAAAACGAGCCATGTAAGGTGCCGTTTTCCAGGATGCAACACCTATATCTACAAACTGATATTCAAAAGGTTCCATCGGATATATTTTTGTAGCAGCAGATACAATAAATAATAAGCCAATAGATATGCTAAGTAAAATTGTAATAGTATTTTTCATTTCTGTAAAGCTAACTAAAAAAAACGGTCTGAGAGATCAGACCGTTTTTTGAATTTACTTGATAGCTGTTATTATTTTATTTTGCAGCTAATATTAGAGTTTAGTGTTCTTAAGTCTGATTGCCTGCCATCACATACTTTTTTGGCGTCCAGTAATTTTGTATTTGGGTAATTTTCAACAACATTGGTTGAAGTGCCGTCTGTGCATTCGCATTGTCAGTCTTTTACACAAGAAGTAGTTCCCAATATTGCAATAAATACGCTTGCGGAAAGGATTAATCTTTTCATAGAATTTAATTTTTAAGTTATTAATCATTAATATTAACCATTTGTTTTGATAAATCAAACAGTATTTATTTAAACAGATGAGAAAAGTCATTTTTAATAAAAGCATTTTTCTGTGTACATTTGTAAAATAAAATTCATAAAATGGCAATTATACAATTTAACCAATTAACCGAAGACGAAAGAACCTTATTGTACAGCACACCTGCATTAATAACCTACCTGATTGGTGGTGCAGATGGTGATTTTGATACAAAAGAAGAAGTGCAATCTGAACATATTGTTCGAATTCGCACTGCAAACGGAGATCCGCTAATGTTTGACTTTTATAAACACGTTGAGCAGACTTATTTTGACCAATTAGATGCTACCGTTAAAAAATTCGGTAATCTATCTGTTGAAGAGCGAACAACATTAATTGTAAATGAACTGGCAAAGTTAAATGAAATTCTTCCTAAAGTAGATGATTTATTTGCACGTACTTTATTGAAATCATTGAGAAGCTTAGCAAAAGCAGTGGCTGAAGCATCAGGTGGTGTAATGGGATTTCTGGAAGTTTCTTATGAAGAAGAACACTTGATGGGTTTAAATATGATTACTTATAACCCGTAAATGGAAGTTAAGAACGAAATACAAGGGAAGCCAATTCCGCCGCAATTACAAAAAATTGCGAGGCTTACAAAGCTAATGGATAGTCAGTTTCGTGTTCCGGGAACTAACTTCACTTTTGGTATTGATCCGATAATAGGTTTAATTCCAGGATTAGGTGATTTGCTGGATTATGGAATCTCTGCGTATATTTTGGTAGCAATGGTTCAAAACGGTGCTAGTGGCAGAGCTGTTGCAAAGATGATTATGAATATTACAATTGACGGTATTGTAGGCTTGGTTCCGTTTATCGGAAGATTTTTTGATTTTTTCTATAAAGCTAACAGACGCAATCTGATATTAGCGGTGGAGCATTTTGAAGAAGGAAAACACAAAGGCAGTGCCTGGCCTATTGTTTTACCAATACTTGGAGTCTTGGTAATTATTTTTCTTTTGTTAGCGATGTTAACATACTACGTAATTAAATTTTCACTGATTTTGTTGTTTCCAACTGGTGGTATTTAAATAGCAGTATAGTAGGAGTAAAGCATAAAAAAAGGATTCAAATTATTTGAATCCTTTTTTGATTTTTATTCGTCATCGTCGTCGCCGTCGTCATCAGCAACTTCGTCATCGTCGTCGTCGTCATCATCATCTTCATCGTCGTCGTCGTCCGAAAATCCGTATTCCAGATCATCAGCGCTTTTAACTCTGCCTTTAGCTTTTCTTTTAGGAGAATCATCTTCATCGCTCTTGTCAAAATCATCAAAATCACCACCTGCTCCAACTGGAATTTCTTTCTCTATCGGAGCTGTTACATCCGGAAATAACTCATCTTCATCGTAATCATTCACCATTTTTTGCAACTGTGTACTTACTTTAACCAAATAAGAATATTCGCCAAGTTCAATCGGAACAGCAGATACCAGTTCTTTCTTTGCATTAGTAAATTTGATGATGCCTTTGTTATAGCCATGTGGATATTTATCAGATAAAGCTTTTAGTACTTCGTCTGGTACATTCTTATAGTCTACAATAATTTTTCGGAATCCGCCAGGAGGTGGTGGTGGAGCCATTCTCACCACTACTGGTTCTGGTTTTTTAGACTTTTTACTGTCAGATTTTTTAGCGCTTTCAACGGGTTCTGCTTTCTTAATTTCTTGTTTAACAGGAACTGGTGTTGTTTCTTTCTTTGCTGGTGTTACTTTTTCAACTTTTGGAGACGGGTTTGCTTTAACCGATTCTACATTCTTGGTTGTCTTCTTTTCTGGTGTTTGTTCTTTTGCCACAGCTTTTGAGGGTTTTGTGTTTTTTACAGGAGTTATTGATTTAACAGGAACAGCTTTTGCTGTTGTACTTATTTTTTTACTTGTATCTTTTTTTACGGCAACCTTATTTGTTACTGCTGGTGCCGATTTTTTTGTTACCGGTTTTACCGGTGTTTTTGATTTTGAAACTGCCGTTACTTTCTTTTCCGGTGTTGCTTTTTTAGCAGTTGGCTTTACTGAAGTCTTCGGTTTAGAAACCGGAGCAGCCTTTTTTACCGGAGCAGCTTTTTTCACAACTGTTTTAGTTGTAGTTTTTGCCGACTTTTTAGGCTCTTCTTTTTTTGTTTTTTTTCCCACAGACAGTAAGTTGTTAATGAGTTTCAAAATCATTGGCTAATGTAAAATGAATTCAACCAAATATGCAAATATTTTTTAAAAAAAATTAAAAAA
>DAOORG010000208.1:0-4766 GCA_035389165.1 Chitinophagales bacterium | reverse complement strand
AACTGCAAAAAGCAGCATTAGAAAACAAGAACTTATTTGAGGTCCTGATTCAAACCGTAAATATTGCAGCTTAGGACAAATTACCAATGCCTTGTTTGAAGTTGGTGGTCAGTATAAAAGAAATATGTAATATTTAAAAGATTGGTTATCTTAGCAGTAAATCAACTTTGCTATGAAAAAAACAATCTTTACATTCCTTGCATTTTTTATTTTATATGGTTGTACAAGAGAAGTACAATCTAGCTTTAACCATCCTTTTACAGAATTTGAAAGCGATGCGAAATCATTTCATTGGTTTGATATTCCAGGAATGATTTGCAGAGATGGTTCGCCAACAGGCATTGGGTATCGTGTAGGAAGTCCAAAGAAATTAGCAATTTATGTCAACGGTGGCGGCGCTTGTTTTAATAGTGAAACATGTGGACCCAATCCAAAATCTTTTGACCAAAACGATTGGTCAGCTTTATCTGCCGAGTATGCTAATCGCGGAATTTTTGATGCAGATAATGGTAAAAATCCTTTGAAAGATTTCTCGTTTGTCTTTGTTCCTTATTGCACAGGCGATGTACACAGCGGCACCAAACCCAATGGAAGAGCGCTTGGTTTAGCTGATACACAACGCTATGTTGGTTCGTATAACTTTATTAAATCGATGGATTTTATACAGCCGTATTTTGATTATAATAAAGTAGAAGAAGTGGTCTTGTTTGGCTTAAGCGCAGGTGGTTATGGTGTGTATGTCAATTTTTTAGAAGTAACCAAACGATTTCCAAATGCTAAAATTACGGTTATAAACGATTCTGGTCCGTTATTCAGCGATGCACAGGCATTTCCTATTTGTTTGCAATTAGGTTTTACCTTCATTTTCGGTTTGCCGTTGCCAAGCGATTTATTAGGTTGTTGCGGAAAACCTGAATTAGGGTTGGCGAATGTGTATGAATATTCGAGTAAGAAATTTCCAAATGCCAACTTTGGATTTGTTTCTTCTTATGAAGATGCGACATCACGCTTTTTTTTAAGTTTTGGTTATAACAACTGCACTGGCGCGCCCGGAAATCAGTTGCCTGCTGCTGTTTTTAGAGATGGTATCAAAAATCTTCGAGATGATATATTGAAACCGAAAAGCTCGTGGTCAACCTATTACATCAACGGCGATTCTCATACCATGCTGGCTTCTAATGAACTTTTTTATGATCGCAATATTTCAGGAATGTATTTGTATGAATGGGTTGATAAATTAATGAAAGGTCAGCGGATGCACGTTTCTGAATAATTTTCATCCATTGTATTCTTTATGTTTTATTGCTATTGTTAGTATCTTTGCAACGCAATGAGCAAGCACAGAAAAATAGAACTGATGGCACCGGCAGGCAGCTACGAAGCCTTAATGGCAGCCATTCACGCCGGTTGTGATTCCGTGTATTTCGGTGTGGAGCAATTCAACATGCGCGCGCGTGCTACCATGAATTTCACCTTAGAAGATTTGGAAAAAGTAGGTACTATCTGCAAGGAAAATAACATCCGCAGTTATCTTACTTTAAATACTATTGTTTACGATCACGATTTGTCTGCTATTAAAACGGTATTAGACAAAGCCAAAGTTAGCGGCATCACAGCCGTGATTGCAAGCGATCAGGCAGTGATTGCCTATGCGCGTTCTATTCAATTAGAAGTGCATATTTCTACGCAAGTCAACATCACCAATATTGAAACCGTGAAGTTTTATGCATTATTTGCAGACACCATGGTGTTGTCGAGAGAATTGAGTTTGATTCAGGTAAAAAAAATCTGCGACCAGATAGAAAAAGAAAACATCTGCGGACCATCCGGAAAATTAATAGAAATTGAGATTTTTGTTCATGGTGCATTGTGTATGGCGGTTTCCGGAAAATGTTATTTGAGTTTACATACGGCAAATGCTTCTGCCAACAGAGGTGCCTGCGTGCAAAACTGCAGAAGAAGCTACACGGTAATTGACAACGAAGACGGCCATGAATTAGAAATCGACAACGAATACATCATGTCGGCACAGGATTTATGTACGATAGATTTTTTAGATCAGGTGATTGAAAGCGGTGTAAGTGTAATGAAAATTGAAGGAAGAGGAAAAGGCGCTGATTATGTAAAAACGACAGTGGAATGTTATCGCGAAGCCATAGATGCATATTACAATAATTCTTACACGAAAGAAAAAGTAGCCGACTGGATGGAACGATTACAACGCGTATACAATCGTGGTTTCTGGAGTGGTTATTATTTAGGACAAGAGTTAGGCGAATGGAATGATGCAGCTGGCTCAAAAGCTACAACACGCAAAATTTATCTGGGAAAAGGCAGCAATTATTTTGATAAGATTCAGGTGGCGGAATTTAAACTGGAATCTTTTGAATTAAATGTTGGTGACAGCGTATTAATTACCGGACCTACTACAGGTGCTATTGAAACAACTATTACAGAACTACATACTTCAGTTGGTGCCGTTCAAACTGCAAAAAAAGGCGATAGTTGTGCATTCAAGCTGGAAACACCGATTCGTACCAGCGATAAATTATATAAAATCGTCAGCAGCAATTAACGTATCGTGATTACCATTATTCAGCAAAGAGCAAAATGTATTGGCTGCAATTATTGTGTGGAGCTGGCTCCGCAGCGTTGGCGTATGAGCAGAAAAGATGGCAAAAGTGTATTACTGGAAGCAATAGATAAAAAAGGATTCTGGAACGTAAAAGTGCGCGAAGACGAATTGGAAAGCAATCTCAAAGCAGCCAAAGCCTGTCCGGTGAATATCATACAAATCATAGAATAAAAAAACCGCAACATCAAATTGCGGTTTTTTATAATCTAATTATCTCATTAACTCATTATTTACATACCTTGTTCATCTGCGGTAGGTCCGTACATACCTGGAACCGGAACATCTAACAAACGCAAATAAACAGTTAGTTGTCCGCGGTGATGGTAAATATGGTTAAAAGTAAAACTGCGCAACACCGCAATTTTCGGCATGGTAAAATAAATGGTTTCACCATTGCGCATTGTCCAGGTTTCGTTCACCAGGATTTCAGCAGTGGTATTTTGTATCGACTGCAAGGCTGCTGCAACACAATCGTCGTGGATTTTTAATAATTCTTCTGTCGTAGTAACTGATTTCGGTTGGTAGCCACCTTTTGAAAAATCCAGTTCGGGTTGTTCTAACGTAAGAGGCACCCATTCCGGAATTTCAGCCACATGCGTTGCTAACTGTTCCAGTGTCATCGATTTTTCATGCGGTTTCCATGATAGCTTATCCATCGGTACTCTTTCTAATAATTTGCGTGTGCTGGCACACTCGTGTGTGTACTCGTTGGTCAAACTTTTAATGATATTAAATTCCATAAATTCTGTTTTTTGTAAAAATAAATTAAAAATCCGTTTTCAACGCAATGGTAATATCTCTTTTCTAACATTCTTTCACATTTATTCTATTTTTACGGCGATTGATTTGATAGTATGTCAGAAGAAGAATTGAAGTACCAAAAGAAGAGAATGAAGAAGTTTTTTTTTACGCTTATTATATTGATAGCCGGTTTGTGTCTTTCGTATTGTCAGCATAAAGGCAACAGAACGCCTACCGGATTTTTACAGCCTGAAGTAAATCCTGCTCTCTATAAAAATCATGATAATGAAAATATTGACCTGCAGGATTCTGTTATAGTCAGGAAAATTCATGCGCTGGATTGTTATTTTGAAGAAAAAGTAAAAATGAACGGGTTTAACGGCTCCGTGCTTATTGCTTACAAAGGCAGTCCGTTTTTTGAACGTTATTATGGCTACAAAAATTACAATACGAAAGAGCGATTGACGGCTCGCTCAACCTTTCAGATTGCTTCTACTTCCAAAACATTTACGGCTGGAGCCATTTTATTATTACTTCAGCAAAATATGCTGTCTTTAGAAGATACCTTACAAAAATATTTTCCAAAATTTCCATACAAAGGTATAACGGTAAGAATGTTGCTGAATCACAGGTCAGGCTTGCCCAATTACCTCAATTTTGCAGAAACATACTGGAAAAACAAGAAGCAGTTTATGACCAATGAAGATATGCTGCAGATGCTTTATAAATATAAACCTAAAGCATTAAACTCACCGGACACGCATTTCAGGTATAATAATACGAACTTCGTGCTGCTGGCGCTGATTGTTGAACAAGTGTCAGGCATGCCGTTCTGTGATTTCCTGCATCAAAATATATTTATTCCGTTGGGTATGTCTGATTCATGGCTGTTTGATCCGCTGAGTTCGCGACCATCTGCCACCAAAGGATACAAAGGATCTCGCTGGGTGGAAGATGCTATTGTTTATACGGATGGCATCACCGGCGATAAAGGCATCTATAGTACTGTTCAGGATTTATACAAATGGGATCAGGCATTGTATTCCGGAAAATTTATCCGTTCAGAGATTTTAGGATTGGCCTTCACGCCACAGAGTTTTGAAAAACCTGGCAACAAAAATTACGGCTTAGGTTGGCGTATTAACGACCAGCCAGATGGAACGCGGCTGATTTACCACAACGGCTGGTGGCACAGCTATAATTCTGTTTTCAACCGAAAAATCAGCGATAAAACCACTGTGATCATTTTAAGCAATCATTATAGCCAGAGCGTTTATAAAATACAACAGGTTTGGGATATTTTATATGGAGATGGCATCGTGTCAACGTCTGATGAAGAAGGCAGCAGCGAGACAACGAAAAAACTGAATACGGACAGTTTGCTGGAAAT
>DAOORG010000207.1:0-4811 GCA_035389165.1 Chitinophagales bacterium | reverse complement strand
CTTCGCCTCGTGCTGTGGATTGAACATCGTAAAATTGAACTCTTTAAAAAGAGCAACAATCCATAAGTGCACCCGACAAACCGCAGAAGGTTTAGGTTTATGATTTTTTGTTACTTTTTGGCATCAAAAAAGTGACAATGAAAATTGATTAATAACGGATTGTTAAATAAAAAAACGTTCAATCTACAACAAACATTGTAGAAAAAATCACCTCCATCCCAACCATACCCATTTTCATAAAGTTATCACAGATTCACACAAATAGCAATGATTTAAGTCATACGGAAATACCATTTATGTCAGGTATTCTGGGCTCGACCTGTTCTAACTTTAATAAAAAGAAAACTACATGAAATTACGAACAGCACTTTTGCAACTGGCACTTTGTTTGCCATTTCTGATGCACGCTCAGAATGAAAATAAGATTACCTCTAAATTCGATTTCATTCCCGGAGAAAAGGTGATTTTTTACGATGATTTTAGCAATGAAAACATCGGTGATTTTCCGGTACAGTGGAATACCAACAGCAGCGGTGAAATTGTCACGCTGAGCAACTATCCCGGCAGATGGTTTCAGATGACCGGTGGCGGCTATTATATTCCGGAAGCCAAAGATAAATTCACCGATAATTTTACCATCGAGTTTGATTTGTATTCTACCAATACCTACAATACACCCTATCTCTACAACACCAATTTTATTTTTGTATCCGGAACACTGAGCAACCCAAATGAAGGCGGCGCCATTCCCGGAAAAGCCGGCACCTCGGTAACGCCGGGATATGAAACCATAGACTGGACCAACTGGGCAGAAAGTGCCGAAGGGTATAAAGACAATGGAAATGTCGCCTATGGATTTAAGGCTGAAGAAAAATACCATGTAGCCTTTTGGGTGCAAAAACAACGCATCCGTATGTATGCCAACGACAAAAAAGTATTGGATTTGCCGAGAGGATTAATTGAAGGATATGTCTATAACATTTTCAGATTTCAAACCACTGATGAAATCAATTTGTTTATTGCCAATTTTCGCATTGCGGCTGGCTTGCCGGACATGCGCAACAAACTCATTACCGAAGGAAAACTCGTGAGCTACGGCATACAGTTCGATGTCAACTCCGATAAAATAAAACCGGAATCTTTTGCTACCATAAAAGAAATCGCACAGGTGCTGAAAGACAACCCAACGGTGAAAATAAAAATTATCGGTCATACCGACAGCGACGGCGACGATGCATCCAATATGGATTTATCTAAACGCAGAGCTGCTTCCGTAAAAGCAGAACTGAGCAATACCTGGAGTATCGATGCGGCACGACTGGAAACTGACGGCAAAGGCGAAAGCGCCCCACTGGCTCCAAACGACAGCGGCATCAACAAAGCCAAAAACCGACGTGTAGAATTTATTAAACTCTAAAAAAGAACGCATGAAAACAAGTAAGCTATCCTTAAAGTTAATCTTATTGCTGTTCACCGCGCTGCTGTACACGACTTCGAATGCGCAAAACACTAAAGCGCTGAATGTGCTGATTCCGATGAGCATTGCAGACAAGCGAGGCGGCCCGATAAGTAAATCTGTAGGAGGCATAGATGCCATGGTAAACATTACAGTGAATTGCGGCATACAATACCTGGACGGCTGTTCCGATGAAGCTACCGGCACGTACAAAGGTGAATTCAACTGGTACGATTCCAATAATGAAACCGGCAAGTTCCTGTTTGATATGGTCAAACAGCCTGCAAATATTGAACAGGAAAAGAAGCGCTTTTTCGAACAAGGCAGTTTTGAGCTGAGTAAAGCAAAGATGGAAGAGGTTGCCGGCGGCCAACTGTACTATATTACGGAAAGCACTCCATGCGTAAATGAAATGACGGGTGCCACAGGTAAAACAGGCTATTTCACACAAGCTAAATTTTATGCCTTCAGCGGCAACTTAATTATAAAAATAGACTTTACGTCCAAGATAAAACCCGAGACGGTAAAAACCACTATTGCCAAACTCGTGGAAGAAGCCAAAAAGTTCGACTTTGCCGTATATAAAACAACGGTGATACAGGAAAGTGAATAGGAAAAGATGGTGTTAAATTATTTCTATGCACATTTTACTAACTTAGCTCTATGGCGGATGTACACAACAAGGCAACGCGAAGCTATAATATGAGTCAGGTAAAAAGTAAGAATACTAAGCCTGAACTTTTAGTTAGAAAATATTTGCATGCACAGGGTTTTCGTTACAGACTGAACGATAAAAAATTACCCGGAAAACCCGACATCGTACTTCCAAAATACAAGACCGTCATATTGGTACACGGCTGCTTTTGGCACGGACACAAAAATTGTAAATACGCCACCATACCAAAAACGAGAACGGAATGGTGGACAAACAAAATCAACTACAACCAACTGAATGATAAAAAAGCTATTGCACTTCTGAAAAAAGATAGCTGGAAAGTGATTACAGTCTATGAATGCCAGTTGAAAAACCCGAAAAGAGATAAAACTCTTAGTAAAATCTCTGAAACCTTCAATAAAATATAATACAGCAACACAATTTGACTAGTTATAAACGTGACTTATAGTCCGTTGACTAATAAGTCACAGTCAGGTAGATTTGTTAGCGTATTTAAATTTGTTTATAATAAAAATCAGTAATTGTGAAATTAGAAGAAATTTTTACGAAATTGTTTGATATAAATAACGTCGAATGGCAGTAGATAATTGGACAAGAGAACAAACAATAGTTGCATTAAATCTTTATTGCAAAATACCTTTTAATAGAGTTAGCTCTAATCATCCGGACATTATTCGAATAGCAAAAATTATTGGAAGAACACCTAATTCAGTAAAAATGAAAATAGGAAACTTTGGTAGTTTTGATCCTGAATTAAAAAAAAGAGGAATTGTTGGATTAGGAAATACAAGCAAATTAGATAATATCGTTTGGAATGAATTTAATAGTGATTGGGATAATCTTGCATACGAAAGTGAACTACTGATTTCTAAATTCACAAATCAACCAATTGAGAAAGTTGCAGAAATAAATATTGAAGACATTCCTTTAGGAAAAGAAAGAGAAGCTATTATAAAACAAAGAGTCAATCAAAGCTTTTTTCGTTCAACAATTCTTTCTTCTTACAATATAAAATGCTGTATTACTGGCTTATCAATTCCCGACTTCTTAGTTGCAAGCCATATTATACCTTGGTCAAAAGATGACAAAAACAGATTAAATCCTCATAATGGATTATGCTTAAATTCTATCCATGACAAAGCATTTGACAAAGGCTTTATTACGATTACAACTGATTATCGAATAAAGGTGTCAAAATATTTCAATGACTTCAAGAAAGATAATGCCGTTTCTGATTTATTCTTGAAATATGATAATCAATCAATTATTCTACCAGATAAATTTTCTCCAACAAAAGAATTCTTAGAATATCATCACAAAAATATCTTTAAAAAATAAAAAATATTAAAAATGGAAGTAAGTACTATAGCAAAAAAAGCAACTTTCATAAACTTAAGCAATAAAGTATTTGCAAAATATTTCTTTGAATACAGGATAAATGACCTCTACTCGATAAATGAATTAACTAGATTTAGAGATAAACATCAACTTCTTTTTCAAAAATTAGTTAATATAAATCAACAAGTAAATCTAGCTATAGTAGATAGTGTTTTCGCAAATATTTTAGCAGATGTATTACTTGAGGTTTTTCTTAATAAAATTTCTACTTTTAATCAATATATCTCTACAAAAAACAAAATTAGTTTTGTTGGCAGAAAAGATGAACTTGTTTATTTTAAATACAAATTCTTCAATTTTATTCATTTCTTGTTATATTCTGAAATCGCTTTAAATAAAGCTTTTAAAGGAGAAATTTCTTCAGATAGAGTTTATTGTCTAAAAAATACGGCAGGTGAAATTGAATATTATTCCTTTTATGACCAAGCGGAATTGCAACTTAAATTATTAGATGATTTACAACTAGAAATAGACTTAGACTCATCAAATATTTCTAATAAAACCGTTAAATTATGTTTGAGAATTTCTCATAAATAACAATAGAAATACATCTTAAATTAGGTTCACATAAGGTTCACCTCTTTTGCCTTTGTTGGTTTCCAACCAACAAACCACTCCACTTAAAATACAGTTACTCCTTTCCGCTCTACGGACGACAATTTCCGCGAGTCCGTTACTCCTTTCCGCAATGCGGATGACAATTTCCGCTCTATGGACGACGCTTTCCGCAGTTCCTATACTCCTTTCCGCAATTCCTTTGACGTTTTCCGCTGTTCCTGAGATACTTTCCGTCGTTCCTAAGATACTTTCCGCCAGCGGAATATAGAAGCAACGGAAAGCATTAACTAAACAGCGGAAAACATCAACTAAACGAAGGAAAGCATTAAATAAACGACGGAAAGTATTAACTAAACGACGGAAAGTATTAACTAAACAGCGGAAAGCATTAACTAAATAACGGAAAGCATCAACTAAACAGCGGAAAGCATTAACTAAACAGCGGAAAGCATCTACTAAACGACGGAAAGCATTAACTAAACAGCGGAAAGCATTAACTAAACAGCGGAAAGCATCAACCAAACGACGGAAAGCATCAACTAAACGGCGGAAAGCATTCCTTGCCATTATTGGTTTCCAACCAACATATCTTCTTTCAAATCATCACGGCAAAATGCAAGGGTATTTCCTTCATTTTGTCGATAACTTCCCTCCAAAAATCCTGCCCTAAAACCTATCTTTGCAGCCCATGCGCGAGTTAGCCGAATTAAACGAATCCCAGTT
>DAOORG010000206.1:0-4816 GCA_035389165.1 Chitinophagales bacterium | reverse complement strand
CACACTTTTTAAAAAGCAATCAAAACGGTTACTTAAAAAATATCCATCTCTTAAATTTGAATTAACTGCTTTAATAAATTAATGAAATATCGTCTTGCAAAAATATCTTTAATTATAGGCAAGGTATTTTTTGTCCTTTCGATAATCTTAAATATTTACGCGAGCCAACCTTGCTCAAACGATGGATGTATGATACGTTTACTTTATTTAATAGGCGTTCCTCTTTTATTAATTTCTATCTTGATGATTTTTGTATCAAAGAGAATTATAAAAAATTATAAAATAGAATTTGATTACTCAAAATCTGATTAAATAAAAAAAATATGTCATTTCTAATTTACGGAGCCGCAGGCTACACAGGAAAAATTACGGTAGAAAGTGCCGTAAAACAAGGCTTAAAGCCAACATTGGCAGGAAGAACGGAAAGTAAAATAAAACCAATTGCCGATGAATTCGGCTTACCTTATCTTATTTTCGGGTTAGAGGATGTCGAGACCATTGCATCGCATTTAAAAAACTTTCCTGTTGTTTTAAATTGCGCAGGACCATTCAGCAGAACTGCAAAACAAATGATTAAGGCTTGTCTGCTGTCAGGCACGCATTACCTGGATATCACCGGAGAAATTGAAGTGTTTGAATTAGCAAAATCGTTTCATCAGAAAGCAATTGAAAAAAATATTATTGTGATGAGTGGTGTTGGTTTTGATGTAGTACCAACGGATTGCATGGCAAAATACGTGCACAATAAATTACCAGATGCCACTCATTTGGAATTAGCGTGGGCAGGCCTTGGCGGCAGCATTTCTCATGGCACCATGAGCACGATGGTAGATGGCTTAGGACGCTCCGGTGCGGTTAGAGAAAACGGAAAAATAGTTGCTCAACCAACAGGAAAAGAAGGTAAAGTTGTAGATTTTGGTGAGAAGCAACTTTTTTGTATGACTATTCCGTGGGGCGATGTTTCCACTGCTTTTTTTACTACCGGCATACCCAATATTAAAGTATTTACAGGTGTTCCAAAGAGTAGTTATAACATCATGAAATTTCAATTCCTATTTAATCCGATTGTCAAAACAAAATTTGTTAAAGGCAAAATTCAGGAGTATGTAGACCAGAAAATTACCGGTCCATCAAAAGAAAAACGGGAAAAAGGAACATCTTATATTTATGGGAAGGCAACCAATGCAAAAGGTGAAATGGCGGAAGCGCGTTTGGTAACAGCGGAAGGATATTTATTAACCGCAGAAATGTCTTTAATCATTACACAAAAAGTATTAGCAGATAAAACGCTGAAACCAGGCTATCATACACCTGCAGAATTGTTTGGTGCCGATTTGATTTTAGAAATTCCGAACAGTAAATTTATTTAGCTTTCAATTATGTGTTATAATTTGACATATATAAATTTTACAAAAAAGCACATTTGTGCCTACTTATTATATTCTACTCTAGTTTAATTTCATTTTTTTTCTAATAAAGTGAAATTAAAAATTTACTACGTCATGTTTTGGCGTTCTTCTCGAATACTTTTACCAAAAATTAACTAATGATGTTTGTTACAGATATTTCATAAAAATGATTTGTTAAAAAATTAAATGTTAAAATTGTTATTGTCTGTTAAGTTGGATTAAGAACATATAATATCTAATATTTAATCGAGTTATAGTTAGTATATCAGCACCAAACATAAAAAATGTTAGAAGATTATCTTGTTTAAACAGCATTTAAAAAATTAATAGAATATGACATTAGCAGAAAAAATTACAGAGATCCAATTATCCAAAATTTCCTTACTATAAGAGTGAAAATGAATGGTCAAGCTATAGTTTAAATGATTTAGCAATAAATAAATTTGATAACTTCAGAGATGTAAAATTCAGAGATAATTTTTCTGTGTATGTTGGTAGTCCGTCTGCTAATAGTACAGAAACTGAAAATTATATTTTAGGATCATTTTCAGGTATACATTATATAGATGATAACAACGACAATCAATATGAAAAAGAGTTTGATACCCAATTATCCGATATTAGATTGTTTATTTCATATGATGGAGCTTATCTATTACAAACATATGATAAAACAACAGTAGAGAAAGATGAAATTGCAATATTTTTAGAAGTTCCAAAAGATGATATTTTTTCTGATAATATCTTACTTGTTAAATCAGGTGAAAACGCAGTTAAATATGTTAATTCTATTCTTAAATCAAAATGGTTGAAAGAAAAATATGCTCTTTCTGAAGAAGAAATAAAAGGTTTGCTTGAGTCTGTATCAAGCGGTAAAACCTTTTGGGACAAAATAGTTACAACAGTCAATAAAGTTGAAAATTTTGCAGTTGAAGAAGTTACTGAGTTAGGCATAACAGTATTTAATAAAATTGCAGATTTTTTTGGTGATTCCATTAGAATCGATGAAAAAAGATGGAACTCAGCCAAACCTGATTATTCGTTAGGTAATATTGAAAAAGATATTATTAAATTTCTTGAAGGCAAAAATAAAGAAATTGATGGCTTCTTACTAAACAAAAATTATTTACCAGAATGGACAAAGAAAATAATAGAAAGTCCAAAAAAGATAATTTCTGCAATTATTGAAACTATTAATGAAAATAAGGATAATGTTGAAGGAATTTGGGCACTAATTTGTGGATTATGGAATGGTTTAATGGATTTAATTAGCGGAATCTTTGCATTAATAAAACTACTTTTTCAAGGAGTAAAAGCGCATCATATCTACAAGGTAAATGAAGGATATTATAAATCATTAGCAATTGAATATGTAGATAACGCTTTACAGGCAATAATAAATCTTGATTGGAAAGTTGTCTTAAAAAAAACATTTACTTCGTTTATTGATTTACAAGGTTATATTTATATTGAGCTGCCTAAACAAATATGGAATAAAGCGAGTGCACTAAATAATACCGAAATAAATTATTATGAAGGTTATATCTTTTTCAATATTATTGAGTTCTTGCTTCCACCTTTAAAATTAGCAAAACTTGCAAAGGCTGGTAAATTAGAAAAAGTTGTTGCTGCTTTTGATGAAATTACATCTAACATTACTAAAATTGGAAAACAAACACTCAAAGAAGCGAATGAAGTTGCCGAAATATTCTTTAGAGTAGTGGATAATTTTATTGCTATCCTGAAAAAAGGAACTGAAGATGTTTCTAAATTTATCAATGATATTTATCAAGGCATTAAAAAATGGTTACAAGAAACTTTTGGAATTGGCAAGAAAATAAGCAAATCAAATTATGACGAATTTTCTAAACTTTATGGTAAATTAGTAGTTAAACGAACACCGGTAATAAGAAACAAATTTGATTTGGGAATTAAAAAAATCCTGAAAGAATTGGAATATCCAAGTTATTTGAAACAAGCAAAAACAGATTTTAGTAAATATCTAAAAAATAAAAAAATAAAGAGTAAAATTGACGAGGCTGCTTATCTTATTAAACATAAACAATTAACAAAAAATGCAAAAGCCGGAGAGTTAGCGGAAGAATTAGTTTCAAAATATTTGAATGGAAAAATTAAACCTAAAAAATCAATTAAGATTCCACCTAACAAAAGAAGATTTCCCGATAATTTTCACAAAGGCACTATGCGAGAAGTAAAATCAGGACAAATTTCTATGAAGTATAAAGAACAGATTGATAAGGATATTCAAATTTTATTTAGAAACCTTGAATTTAATTCTCAAAGAATAAACAAAATTGAATGGCATGCTATAGATGGAATAGATGAAGTTGTACTAAAGTATATACAAACAGAAATGAGAGCCAAAAGTTTACCTATAGAAAAATTTCAAGTTATACTATACTAAATTATTTATTGACATGAGACATCTAAAAAACAAGAAAAGAAAAGAAATTGAGGAATATTATAAAAATTTTGTTGCTAATATTCCAAATTATATTGTTAAGCTAAAATCTATTTTGAAAAAAGATGCTTTCAATTATAGCTTTGATGAAATTTCAGAAGTTGAAAAATTTTATGAATTCAATTTCAATAAACCTTCAAATTTTAATCTGTCAAAAGAAGAATTAGATAATATTGTTGCAAGTTATTTGGGCACAGCTTTTATGTGGCATTTTGGTGGAAATTGGTGCTTAGATTTAGATAAAAAATCTACATCTTATGGTTTAGCTATGTTAGAAAATTATGGTGGAAAAGATTATGATTGGATTTATGTAACACCTTTTAGTTGGATTTGGTATATAGAGTCTAATCAATTGGAAAATGAAAGTATAGCTCAAATGTTTGAGAGATGGATAGTTTATCATAAAAAAAATCCACAATTTATAATTGAACCTGTAAGAAATATTCAATAACTAAAAAATAAAAAATATGAGTGATTTTGGCACAATGATAATTGCAACAAAAAAAGATAACAACGGATTTACAAATTCAGAATTATCCGATTTGTCTTCAAAATTAAAAAGTATAATTAAAAAAGAAGATTATACAAATGCATTAGGAAAAGACTTTATGGATGATTTTCAGGAAGAATCAGATGGTTCTGCCATTGTATTATTGAGCGAACATTTTTATGGTGGCGATATAAAAGAAGACGAAGAATCTTTTGATTTTGTAAAAGAATCAGAACTCGAACAGGCTAAAGAAATGGCTGAAAAATTAAGCATAGAATTTTCAGAAATAGATTTTGATGCACAAACTGAAGAATGGTAGTATAACTTCTATTTTTTTTGTCTTGTGTTATTGCAAGATAATATCAAAGTCTACCAACTCAATAAACACTTGCACGCGTTCTTCAATTTCCTGAGTGGTAACTTCTTTCAAACGTT
>DAOORG010000205.1:0-4834 GCA_035389165.1 Chitinophagales bacterium | reverse complement strand
GTTAAATTTTATTTTGCCGGTTGGATAGGACTTTCCGGTGCTTTTTGTGCCGGTGGAACTGTTGGAACCGTTGGTACAGTAGATTTTGCTGCGCCTTCCGTTAGTGTTTTTACCTGACCTTTAGAACCTACTTTAGGTACTACAAATGCCGTCATTACACATAATGCCAACAACACGATGGCGCTGCCCCAGGTGGTTTTTTCCATTACATCACCGGCACTTTGTACGCCAATTACGTTGGATGCTGCACTTCCGATGCCGCCGCTTAAGCCACCGCCTTTAGGATTCTGAATTAAAACGATTAAGATGATAAAGAGGCAAACTACAATTATCAGTATGGTTAAAAATGTAAACATGTTATTTTTCTTTTTCTATTTTTGCAATTAAGGCTGCAAAGTAAGCACTTTTTTCGGGAAATTTCAAACGAAGTGTGTTATAAATCTCTAAAGCTTTGTCGGTTTTACCTTGTTTATGGTAAATTCTTGCCAATGTTTCCGTCATCATATCTTGTTTAAAACTCACTGATTCCGTCGCTACTTTGGTCACTTCCTCATCTATTTCGTTAAAAAGGTCGATTTCGCCTTCTTCAAAATTAGGTTCAAACAGCTTTTGTTCTTCTTTTTGAATCTCTTTTTTATGTGCTATGGTTTGCTCGACCTCATATCTTGGAATTTCAATCCAGTTTTCCGGTTCTTTTATAGATTCGCTCGTCTGGATTTGCAGGTTGCCGTCCAGCAGTTTGAGCCATTCCACAAAAGTATGCGGTTCTTTAATCACTGTTTCGTCCAGTTTTTGTGCCGGAATTTCATCTTCGATAGTATGTTCGTGAACAATTTTCTGATTTTCCGGTGTCGTTGTTTCCGGTGTTTCTTTATCCGTGATAATCTCAGAAACGACGTGTTCTTCAATATTATCTTCTTCTATAGATGGAATAAATAAATCAGATTTTTCGCTGATTAATGGTTCGTGTTCGATTTTTGCAATTTGCTCCAATTGTTCATTCAGGTCTTCTTCAATAATTTCTTCTACTGTTGCATTATTTTCAACAGAAGCAATAGGAACAATCACTTCTTCCTGAAGCTGTTCCAGTGTTACGGTTGATTTTTCTTGTATTACTGCAGCAGTATCTACTTTTACGAGTAAAGGTTCCGGAAACATTTCTGAGAATCTGTCAACATCTTCTGTTATATTTTCATCCACGGATATGGTTGATACAGCTATTTCAACTTCCAATTCCGGTTGTGGCAATATGTCTACGATAGACACATCTGAATGTGCAGTTGCAATTTCTTGTGTGGTATGTTCCGGTTCATGTATAGTGGCTAAAACATCCACGTCTTCCATTTCCTGTTTCAGCTCTTGCTGCAATTTTGTTTCAATAAGCTCGATATCTTGTTCGAACTCCGGAACAGGAGCGATGCTGATGATTTCTTCCAGCGGATTTTTCTCGTCTACATTTTCAATATCCAATGGAATGATAATGCGTTCTGTTTTTTCTACAATTTTGATGTCTTCGTTGACAGTATCTATTTCTTCTATAGGTTGATGGTGTTCTTCAATTTTATCTGTTGAAATTTCTGTTTCTGCTATAGCTATTTCAGGAAGAATGGCTGTTTGTTCAAGTGTTGCTGTTTCCGGTAATGTTGTTTCTGTTGTCTCTTCTTTAGATAAAGTTGTATCTGCATCACTCAGTTGTTTAGCGCGCTCATCTTTGATACGTTGAATTCTTGCTATTATTTCATCCTGTATGGAAAGTGGTTGTGGTGTAGTATCCGGTTCCTTTATTGGAGAAATTTCTTCCGTTAAGATTTTCTCGTCTATGATTTCTTCCGTTAGATTTTCTACGTCCACCGATTTTTCTTCAGGAGCATCCATCAGCTGTTCTGTAGGTGCAATTGTTCGCGATGCAGCAAATTCCTGTATTTGTTTTTCCCGTTCTTCTTTTATTCGTTGAATGCGTGCAATTACTTCTTCCTGAATGGTAAGTTTTTTTTCTTCAGTTTCTGTTATTTCTTCAGTTTTTTCCTCAGAAAGCTGTGGTTGTTCAATTTCTATATTTTCTGTAACTGCTTCGTCAACGTTAACTACTTCTTTTGTTGCTTCTGTTAATTCCGGAACTTCTTCTTTCGTTTCAAGAGTAGCATTTTCAATCTCAACCAGGCTATCAATTTCCTGTTCGGTCATTTCCGTTGAAGTAACTTCTTCAATCGGCTCTATTTTTTCAGTGGTATCCTGAATAGTTTCAAATTCAGGAAGTGTTGTTTCTTCCTGAATAATTTCTTCTTCTGATAATTGCTGAGCTTCTTTTCTGGCGCGTTCTTCTTTTAGCTGTTGTATTTCCAGCATTATTTGTTCAGCGATGGAAAGTGGTTTGTCATTTGAATGATCAACTATAATTTCAATTACCTTATAGTCTTCCTTAATCTCTTTTGCTTCTTCTTCTACATTAGTTTCTTCATCTATTTGTGTAGTTTCTTCTAAAGCTTGCGCAACAGTTTCCTGTTCCAATGCGGTTTTAGAAATTTCATCAATAGATATTATGGTTTCCGTATTTAGTTCATTTGGTTTTTCATCATCAGTGACTTCAGACGTTTCTTCAACAATTATATCTTCAACAGGCAGAACCGGTTCGATATGCTCATCATCAGCTTCTATTATAGTTTCAGGCAGTTCGACAGCTTGCTTTTCCTGATTTTCATTTATTGTTGCCGTAAATTGTTTTTCTTCAACGATCTCTTTAGTAATAACATCCTTCTTGCCTTCATAAGCTGATGGTGCAATTTTAGATTCAAACTGCTTATCGTTTAAGAGATAAAATAATTTTTCTCTGTTGTTGAAATAGAAAGCAGTTTTATGTAAATCGGTTTCTGAATAATTAGTAGTTCTTTTTAAAGCATACAAATGAAACAGCGAAACATACGGATACTGTTGAATCCATTTTTGTAATGTTTCATCAGACACCTCTTTTATAAGTGCAGGATTGGATAATATGTCGTTTAACTGTAAATTCATGTTACCAGTTGCCGAATGTGCGGTTGAAAATCTGTTGCACCAATCGGTCAAATATAGTGTTTAATAAGGTATTTTCCGTTTCAGAAAATTGCCTGTTTGCATCAAAGTTTTCTCCGTCTCTGAAAACCTGCGAAAAACTTTTTGAATTATCACGTTTATTGATACATTCTACTTTTATGGAAATATTCAGCCTGTTTTGAGCGGTAGTTTCCGTGTTGGTAATGGCTACCGGATCGATGTTATATTCTGTAATAATGGCACTGAATTCCAGGTCGCCGTTTTCTCTGACCAGCGACAAACGTGTATCACGTAAAAATTTCTCTTTTATTTTTTCTGTAAAAGCAGGCGCAGCATTTGGGTTTTGTAATGTAGCGATGTTGGTAGTTTGTGACATTCCAAATGTTTTCCAGTTTGGATCTACGCTTGCATCGGTGAAACGGTAAATTTTACAGGATGGAGTGGTGAGTGCAACTATTGTAAGAATTGTCCACAGTCCACAGACAATAGACCATCGTTTCATGCGATGAATACTGTCTATTGACCATTGGCCATTGACTGATGACCATTGATTAATCTTCCAGTTCATACTCTTTTATTTTTCTGTACAAAGTACGTTCAGAAATTCCTAAATCCAAAGCAGCATCTCTGCGTTTTCCTCTGTGTTTTTCCAGTGCTTTTAAAATCATACTTTTTTCCATCTCCGCTAACGATAAGCTGCTATCCACACTTTCTTCTTCATAGTGCGGCTCTTCGTTGAGCACGATAGTAGGATTGGAGTTGGTTGATTCTACTGCAGGCAACTGCTTTGCAGAAATAACATTTGTGTTTACCATTTGATTGGCGCTGTGTTCCATATTCGCAACATCGCTGAAATCAATTTTAGAAGCATCATAATTTCCGTTACTCATATTCCACACAAATCGCTTCAGATCATTGAGGTCATGTTTGATGTCAAAAATCATTTTGTACAATAATTCTCGGTCAGTAAAACTGGAAGATTCGTTTGCATTTACGACCATCGGCAAATTAGATATGTCGATGTTTGGTATGAATTTAGTTAATTCCTCTTTTGTAACTATCTTATCTTTCGACAAAACAGAAACCTGTTCCGCAATGTTTTTCAGCTCACGAATATTTCCGGGAAAGCGATAATTAATTAAGATTCCTTTTGCGTCATCTGCCAGTTGTACCGGTGGCATTCTGTATTTCTCTGAAAAATCTGAAGCAAATTTTCTGAATAACACTGCAATATCTTCTTTTCGTTCGCGCAAAGGCGGTACAAATATTGGAACGGTATTTAAGCGATAATATAAATCTTCCCGGAACTTTCCTTGCTTTATTAATTTTGGTAAATCAACGTTGGTGGCTGCTAATACACGTACATCTGTTTTTTGTACTACGGAAGAACCTACTTTCAGGAATTCACCGCTTTCCAGTAAACGCAATAATCGAGCTTGTGTGCCAATCGGCATTTCTCCGATTTCATCTAAGAAGATGGTTCCGCCATTTACGGTTTCAAAATAACCTTTGCGTTTGTCGTGTGCGCCGGTGAAAGCACCTTTTTCGTGACCAAATAATTCAGAATCTATGGTGCCTTCCGGAATGGCACCGCAGTTTACCGCGATGAAATTCTCGTGTTTGCGAGTCGACAAATTATGAATGATTTGTGAAAATACTTCTTTACCTACACCACTTTCGCCGGTAATTAATATTGATAAACTGGTTGGCGCCACACGTACCGCTACTTCTAACGCTCTGTTGAGCGCCGGTGCGTTTCCGATGATTCCGAATCGTTGTTTGACTGATTGTAATTCCATTTTTT
>DAOORG010000204.1:0-4845 GCA_035389165.1 Chitinophagales bacterium | reverse complement strand
AAATGTTCAGGGATTCAAAACAAGTTTAGAGAATGCTAAAAATGGATTCAAGGGCGCTGCCGAAGGTTCTTCTGGTTTTCAAGCTGGTATAAAAGGTATTGGTGGTGCTTTTGCAGCTTCTGGTATTGGTACTATAATTACAATTTTTTCAGCAATAATTACAATATTACAAAAATACAAACCTGTTGCCGATAAGGTTGAGCAAGTAACTGCGGCTATTGGTGCTGTAATACAAGAGGTAACTAATAGAGTCGGTAAATTTGTAGAAGGATTTAAATCAATACTTTCTGGTAATTTCTCAAAGGGTATAGATGAGATGTCTAATAGCGTTGATAATCTTGGAGACAGCTTGGTTAATACAGCAAGTAAAGCTATGGAATTAAAAAAAGCACAACAAGATTTAGAAGATTCACAAAAGTTTTTTGAATTAACAAATGCAAAAACACAGCAACAAATTGAGCAGTTATTGTTACAATCAAAAAATAGAACACTTTCAGAAAAAGAAAGATTAACACTTTTAGATAAAGCTTCAAAATTAGAACAACAAAATTATTTAATTGAACTATCAAATGCAGAGGAAGCCGCAAGAATAGCAAGAGAGCAATTAAAATTAGCTTCTGGATTAAATGATGCTCAAATAAAAGAAATTGAAAATAATTCTAATAACACTGCCGTGTTAGCAAAATACACAGAGCAATTAGATAAAGCTGGTGATGCATTGAGAGATGGGTTAATTAAGGCAAATACTGAACTGGTTGCAGTACAAAGGGATTCTATAAAAGTTCAAGAGACCATAAATAATAGATATGATGCACTGGAAGAAAAAAGACAAGCCAAAGCGGAAGCATATCGTAAGAAATTAGAGGAAGATGAAAAGAAAAGAGCTGAACTCGCTAAGCAAAAACAGGAAGCTATTTTAAAGGCAATGCAGGAAGAGTTGGACCTGCAAGATGCCATTTCCGGTAAAGACAAAAACGAATCAGAGTTAGCGAAGCGATATGAGCTACAGCTAGAAATGTTAAATGAGCAGTTAGCACAAAAGCTAATATCTCAGGTAAAGTATGAAACCGAGTTAGTAAAAATTCAAGACGAGTTTGAGTCTGGTGTCGAGGAAAGAAATAAAAGGATAGCTGATGAAGCGCAGGCACAATTTGACGCAGAGCTAGAAAACTTTAAAAAAGTACAGGACGAGAAAATCAGAATTGCAAACGAAGCAAACGATTTACTTACTGCCAGACGTGAAGAAGACAGATTGCGTATTGCTACTGATTACGAAAACGAACTTGAAATAAGAAGGCTTTATGGTGAGAATACCTTATCACTTCAGATTGAGCAGTTAGACAGACAGCAAGCCGTTGAGATTGCAGCAGCTGAGAAAATCGGAGCCGACAGAAATAAGATTTATCAGAAGTATGAACTGGCAAAGGCTGCTATTGCAAAAGAAGTGCAACGCGCGCAACTCGGTAGCCTGGCGGATGGACTCGGACAGATTAGTGAATTACTTGGTAAAAACACGGCTGCTGGAAAAGCGGCTGGTATTGCACAGGCAACCATTAATACTTATTTGGGTGTTTCGCAAGTATTAGCGGCACCACCTTCAGGACCCGAACCATTAAACACGATCACTAAAGCGATTGCCATTGCCACAACAATTGGAAATGGTATTGCAAACGTTGCCAACATAGTAAAAGTACCGACTAAATTTGAAAGCGGTGGTAAGGCTGCAACGGCTGGCGGCAATAGACACAGTTCTGGCGGAACAAAATACTATGGTGATGACGGAAATGTGGTTGAGTTAGAGCAAGGTGAGAATTGGTATGTGCTAAATAGAAATGCAAGTAGTGCAATTGGTAGGCTATCAGATATAAATCAGCGTTATGGTGGTGTAAGCTTTCATACGGCAAATAATTCAGGATTCTATGAAGATGGTGGTTTGGTTGGTGATGGCGGATTATTGCAACGCTCATTAACTGGTGGTGATATAGCTGGCGTAGTATTACAAGCGGTTGATACTGCATTCAGAAATGTTACGATAGTAACAAAAGTGACAGATGTAATTTCAGAAACAGGAAAATATAATTCATTAGTAGATGGCGCAAATATCTAAAAAATTAGTTGGCGAAGTATTGGAAGATTTATTCTTCAAGCATGAAATTGGTGACAAGTTGGTAAAGCATGGATTAATGGATTATTTAAGTGTAAGAAATTACCAGATGTGGCGTGAATACCGTGCGTTAATTCCTAAAGAATTAGAGGAAGATAACAGTTTTCATGGTGAAAAAGGTGAAGCACGGAAAAAGGTAATGCAATCATTCAGAGTAAAATCAAAGGTTACTTTTTACAAAGCTATAAAAACAATGGAAAGTGTGATTTAAAACCGACCATCCTCACACTTCTTATCACTACGTAGTAATGTAGAAAGCGGACAATCACATAATTCACATTTCATTCCTTTTACTTCTTGGATTGTTGTATCGGGTAATATTTCATCCCAAACACTATTCACCGCATATGGACATTTCGCACAGATTTTAGCTTTCTTTTTTGCGGATTCTTCGACTTTCTTATTCGGGAAAGTATAATTCTTCCAACCCTGCATTATGTAAAAAAGTACATTCAAAACTTTACTATTTAATTCTACTTACAAATATAACATAAGTTTGTGATAATAATCAAAACGAAAATAAAATAATCGTTTCGATAAAACAAGCAAACAATGTCAAAAAGATTCAAGTCTATTAACTTCTATGAAACACAATCCAAATCGGTTGCTGTTATCAATGGCACAACAGTTATCAAAGACGTTGTTATTGTTCAATCTGGAGTCGATAAAGTAGGTGATTTAATGGATGATGACTTCATTAAATCTATCGCAGCGCAAGGCAACATGGCTAATACTGGCATTAAATGCCGTGGTGGTCATCCTAATATGTGCAAGGATTCATTAGGTACTTATATCGGTGATTATCACAACTTCAGAGCCGTTGAACAAGATGGAAAATTCAAAGCCATAGCAGATTTATACATTTCTGACCTCGCTAAAAAGACTCAAATTGATGGAAAAGGCATAAGCTACCACGATTATGTAGTCGAAATGGCTAAAAACCATCCCGATAAATTCGGAAACAGCATCGTTTTTATGGCAGATGCTGAAGAAACAGACCACGAAGGTAAATCAGTTTACAAATTATCGCTTAAAGAAGGCGGATTTATCGCTTCAGATATCGTGGATTCACCAGCCGCAACAGATGGTTTATTCAAAAATGATGATGATTTAGGTGTAAAACTTAGTGATTTCTTAGATGACAATCCGGAAATCCTGAAATCATTAGACAAAAACCCTGAAGCAATTCAAGTATTCTTCAAAAAATATATTAACAATTCAAAAAACAAAGGCATGAGTATTTTAAAATCCTTACAAATCTTATTAGGTGCAAAACAGAAATCACTGGAATTGACAGATGCATCCGGTGCGGTTCTTACCATAGAAACAGATAACGAAACACCGGCTGTTGGTGATGCCGTAACAATCGGCGGAAGTCCGGCGGCGGATGGTGAATACATCATGCCAGATACATCAAAATTAATGGTGATGGATGGTAAAGTTTCAGAAATCATTCCGGCAGAAGAAAAACCGGTTGAAGAAACACCGGCAGAACCACAAATGGCAGAGGTGCAAAAGTCAATCGATACGCTTAAAAAATCATTCGATGAAAAATTGAAAGCGGTTGAGGAAAAACACAAATCCGAAATCGAAGATTTACAAGCATCGGTTAAGTTCTTAGGTGAACAAATCAAATCTGGTTATGTGCCGGACGAAGCGGAAGCAATCGGTGCAGGAAAATCAAAAGCAAAAAAAGAAGGTGAATCAAGATTCACAATCGACAAGCAAAAACTTCAAGAAAAAGTAAACAACAATTAATAAATCTTAAAATCTTAAATTAAATGGCAACAATATTAGACGTAACCGACCTGACACTTCAAAATGATGAAGCGTTATCAATCAGCGAAGCTGTATTTGAATTAGTGTACAACAGCAAAGTGTTGAACTCTCTTCACACTGTAATGTCAGGCATCGAGCGTGACAAAAACATTCCAATTTTCGGCAACATGCCGGTGTTGGGTAAATGTTTGACTGGTTGCGGAACAACTGCAACTGGAAAGAAAATTCCAACATCACAAAAAGTTTGGACACCAAAATTAATTGGTGACAAATTAGAACACTGTGATGCGGATTTGGACCCATTATTTAAAGTATTCAAACGCTCACAAAAAGCAAATGAATTAAACGATATCACTGGCAGTGAAACGGCAAGTTTCATCTTAGCAAGTGCGGAACAAGCATTGTTAGAAATGCTTTGGAGATACATCGACTTTGGAGATACTGAAATCGCATTGACTACCGATTCAGGTACATTGAAAGATTCTGAAGATTTCGGAGTGGAAAACTTCAACTGTATAGATGGTAAATGGAAACAACTGTTTGCAATCGCAACAGCAGATTCTACTAAAAAAGTAGCAATCGCAAAAAATGGTGAGGCAACTTATGCAGCACAATTAGCACTTGGTGCAACTGATGCATTAGACACTATGCGTTCAATGTACGAAAATGCAGACAGCAGAATGTTTGGTCAGCAAGGGTTACACTTTGAGATTACACGTTCATTGTATAACAACTGGATTAAATTCAGAGAGGATAAAGGATTTTCACACACTTTAAACGCTGATGAAGCGGCACGTTCTGGTCAGGACAATTATCGTGGAATTCCAATCATCGTTCGTGATGACTGGTTGTGAATTGATTTTAGATTGTGTTCTTTAAATACTAATTTCAACAGATATGAC
>DAOORG010000203.1:3390-4930 GCA_035389165.1 Chitinophagales bacterium | reverse complement strand
CGATTTGCTGCCGGTTTTAGATGATTTTCAACGTGCTGCTAAAGCATTTGATCTGGATAATAATTCAGAAAATTATGCCAACGGATTGAAACTAATTCAAGAAAAATTCCAAAAATCCCTTCAAAACAAAGGATTAAAAGTAATTGAAAGCGTTGGAACGGACTTTAATGTGGAACATCATGAAGCTATTGCAGAAGTACCTGCACCAAGCGATGAACTAAAAGGCAAAATCATCGACGAAGTGGAAAGCGGTTACACATTAAACGATTCCATTATCAGATATGCAAAAGTAGTAGTAGGTAAATAATTAATTAGAGAATTATACAATTATTTAATTGTACAATTCTACCATTCAACAATTGTACAATTCAACAAATGAAACGAGATTATTACGAAATATTAGGTGTTGCGAAAAGTGCAAGCGCTGACGAAATTAAAAAAGCGTACCGTAAACTGGCGTTGCAATTCCATCCGGATAGAAATCCGGGCGATAAAGCTGCGGAAGAAAAATTTAAAGAAGCTGCAGAAGCATATGATATTTTAAGTAATGATGAGAAACGTGCAAAATATGACCGCTTCGGTCATCAGGGCGCAGCCGGTGGTTTTGGCGGCGGTGGTCAAGGCGGCATGAACATGGATGATATCTTCTCTCAGTTCGGAGATATTTTCGGCGGCGGCGGAGATGGCAATCCATTTGAATCCTTTTTTGGCGGCGGCGGCGGAAGACGCAGAGAAAAAGGGCGCGGACAACGCGGCAGCAACCTGCGTGTAAAAGTGAAAATGGATTTGGAAGAAATTGCCAATGGTGCACAGAAAAAAATTAAAGTAAAAAAACACATCGTTTGTGATGTGTGTTCCGGAATCGGAGCAAAAGACAGCTCTTCTTATCAGACATGTAATACGTGTAACGGAAGTGGTGTGGTAAGAAAAGTGACACAGACATTTTTAGGACAAATGGCCACAACTGCTACTTGTCATACTTGTGAAGGCGAAGGCAAAATTATAACCAATAAATGCACAAAATGTCGCGGTGAAGGAAGAGTGTATGGCGAGGAAATTGTTAGCATTGATATTCCTGCAGGTGTAAGCGAAGGGATTCAGTTGTCTATGAACGGCAAAGGAAATGCCGGCGTGCGTGGCGGCTATCCGGGCGATTTATTAATCAATATCGAAGAGACACCGCATCCGGAATTGAAACGTGAAGACACCAATGTGGTATATCATCTGTACCTCAATTTTGCAGAAGTGGCTTTAGGTACTCAAGTAGAGGTACCAACTATTGGCGGCAGCGCTAAAATAAAAATTCCGAAAGGTACGCAAAGCGGAAAATTATTCCGTTTGCAAGGTAAAGGCATTCCAAGCTTAAACGGCTACGGAAAAGGCGACCAGATTGTAGAAGTACAGGTATTTACACCACAGGATTTAACACACGAAGAAACGGAATTGCTGGAGAAATTAAAAAACTCCAAAAACTTTAGTCCGTCAGCACAAAAAGAAAAAAACAAAGGCTTCTTCGATAAATTTTTCCATTAACGGAACT
>DAOORG010000203.1:0-3290 GCA_035389165.1 Chitinophagales bacterium | reverse complement strand
GCACAAAAAGAAAAAAACAAAGGCTTCTTCGATAAATTTTTCCATTAACGGAACTTTATTAAAAAAGATAGACTGTTTGTACAGCATTTATAAATGCTGAAAAGATTCCTAAATTATCGGAACAGCATGACGTACGTTGAGTTCAATATTCAGGTAATATTTCAGCACTGAAAACCTTAATTTGTTTCATTGGAGCTTGCTTCGTCAAACGCTTCGCGTCATCCTGAACTTGTTTCAGGATCTTAATTAGTTTTAGAGTGTAATAATAAGTACCTAAATACTACCTATATTTACAGCATAACTTCATCTAAATTTCCGGTTTTGTTTTTACTCGACGTACAACATATCTCCAAATCATTTCAGCAAAATCTTGCATTGAATGATGTAAGCTTGTCTTTAGAAAAAAATAAAATCTACGGATTGCTCGGTCCTAACGGTGCCGGCAAAACCACACTCATTCGCAACATCACGCAAATATTTTTTCCGGATACAGGACAGATTTTTTTCAACGGAGAAAAATTGTCGCAGGAACATCAAAACCAGATTGGCTACATGCCGGAAGAACGCGGCCTGTATAAGAAAATGAAGGTCGGCGAACAACTCATGTATTTCGCACAACTCAGAGGTTTTTCTAAACAACAGGCAACCAACAAAATTAATTTCTGGCTGCAAAAACTGGATATTGAAAACTGGCGCAATAAAACAATTGAAGAGTTGTCAAAAGGCATGCAGCAGAAAATTCAATTTGTGGCTACCGTATTGCACGAACCCACTTTATTGATTTTAGATGAACCTTTTTCAGGACTGGATCCGATAAATGCAGAGCTCATTAAAAACGAGATTTTTGAATTGCATAAAAAGGGCACCACCATCATTTTTTCTACGCACCGGATGGAAAATGTGGAGGAAATCTGTGAAGATATTTTCCTGATCAATAAAGGCAAGATCATTCTTGCAGGAAATGTACAGTCTATTAAACAGCAATTCAAACAGCACCTGATAAAAGTGGATACCCTTATCCCTGTATCATTGAGTGAGTCGGTTCTTTCTCAAACAGATATTACAGAACAAACCCATTCGCATTTGATTTTTAAACTAAGAGAAAATCAAAAGCCGAATGATATTCTTAAGATTTTATTACAAAACAATTTTGAAATTTCCGGCATGATTGAAATCCTGCCTACCATTCATGAGATTTTTATTCAATCCGTAAATAATAATTAATAATTCAAAAATCGTAACTCAAACTTGAAAAAAATCTGGTATATCATTCAGCGCGAATACACCACACGGGTGCGCAAGAAGTCGTTTATTTTGCTCACGATTTTATTGCCGGTTTTAATTGGGTTGATGACAATTGCTTTGGTCGAAATTGCCACCAATGCACAGGAAAAACTCACCATTGCCGTCAAAGATGAAAGCGGTTTGTTTGAAGATAAATTCAGAGGCATGGATGTTGGCGAGCATCTGCGTTTCAAATACTTAACCAATAATCCGCAGTCTATAGATTCTTTAAAAGATATCTATCAGAATATTGACTGCGATGGTATTTTATATATTCCGGCAATTGAACTGGAAAAGCCGTTGGGAATTGCCTATTATTCTGCTAATGAATTAGGCAGTATTACGGAAGACCATATTAAAAAAAATCTATCCGAAGAAATCAGAAACCGTGCATTATTGCAACGAAATTATAATGTAGATACGATAGCCATGTTTGATAAAGAAATAGCTATTGAAAAAATTATAAATGACGAAAAAAAGAAAGGCAGTTCTGAAATAGCCGGATTATTCGGCTATGCCTGCGGTATTTTAATTTACATATTTTTGATAGTGTATGGCGCGATGGTGATGCGCAGCGTTACGGAAGAAAAAACAAACCGCATTGTAGAAGTGCTGGTCACCAGCGTTAAGCCGTTCCAGTTGATGATTGGAAAGATAATCGGCATTGGTGCGGTTGGACTTACACAATTTTTATTATGGGGCATTCTTACCTTCGGCATCAACCTGTTGCTGCCTTTGTTTATGGGCGATAAAATGCTGGCGATGCAAACCCTGCAGCAAAGCAATCAATTAGCAAACGCCTCAGAAAGCACACAGTTGCTGATGAATATTTCCAATGCTTTCCAGGATTTGTCTATCGGCAGAATGCTGTTTAGTTTCGTGTTTTATTTTATGTTCGGATACCTCTTTTATGCGTCGCAGTTTGCCGCTATCGGTGCTGCCATGACCGACGACAGCGATGCACAGTCGTTTACGTTTCCGGTTACTATTCCTATTATTATTTCCATGGTGCTGATGTCTGTCACTTTGCAGCAACCATTTTCCGGTGCGGCATTTTGGGGCTCGATGTTGCCGTTTTCGTCACCCATCATTATGATAACACGCATACCGTTTCAGGTGCCGTGGTGGGAACAGTTGCTGTCCATGTTTATCTTATTCATTTCATCTTTAGGCATGGTGTACATTGCAGCTAAAATTTACCGTGTAGGTATTTTAATTCAAGGCAAAAAAATCACGTTCAAGGAAATAGGTAAGTGGATTTTTTATTGACAGAATAAGGTTGTATTGAGCGCAACGCAATAAAGTGCGGCACGCTGTCCGGATAATTTTTCTCCACATGCATGCATTTCTACCACAAATTTAATTCCTTTGCAAGATGGCACTCTTTATCACTTCACTCAATTCCGGCAGTAATGGCAATTGCTACTATGTAGGAAATGAGGAAGATGCGATACTCGTGGATGCAGGCATTTCGTGCCGCGAAATTGAAAGACGGATGGCGCGACTGGATTTGTCCATGACGCGTGTGAAAGCACTGTTTATTTCGCACGAACACACTGACCATATCAGCGGAGCAGCTGTGCTTTCCAGAAAATACAGGCTGCCGGTATACATTACACCTTCTACAATTCGGCAGGCAAAAATTCATATTGAAAAGAGTTTACAGCAATCATTTATAGCAGATGAAGCGATTACAATAGGCAGCCTTTCCATTACGCCTTTTGTAAAACACCACGATGCCATTGACCCGTTTAGTTTTATGGTTGCCTGTAAGGATATCAAAGTAGGCGTGATTACAGATATCGGCAAGGTGTGTGAGCGCGTGATTCACTATTTCAGGCAATGTCACGCTTGTTTTTTAGAAACCAATTACGACGAAAAGATGTTGGACGAAGGCGGCTATCCGATATTTTTAAAGCAACGCATACGTGGCGGCAAAGGACATATTTCCAATGCGCAGGCGCTGGAACTTTTCCTTCAGCACAAGCCACCTTTTATGAGTCACC
>DAOORG010000202.1:0-4931 GCA_035389165.1 Chitinophagales bacterium | reverse complement strand
TCTAAACTATACTGCACGCTAAAACTGGTAACCGCAGTAACTGAAGGCAATGCAAACATGGCATTACAGGTGTTTGCCGTTGCGGTTATCGTTGGCGGTGTTGGAAACACCACTACGCATATTGTATTGGAATAAACCGTTGCAGTACCGCCACTGAAGTCTGTACAATATGTTAGAGCTCTTCTGTATTCGTAAATACCCGGCGTGTTAAATGTACCAGCAGGTGGTGTATAATTTTGTCCGGTATTGGTTCCACCGGCAGCGCCAAAAGCACCGCCGTTGAATCTTACCTGCCATTGTCGAGAACTAAATCGGTCGCTTAATAAACTGTTGCCATTAATCTGGGAAATAGTACCACCAGCACATATTGTGGTATTTGCAGGTACACTCAGAGAAATGGTGCCACCGGCGTTTGCATCTGAAAGACCGCTAAAATGATATCTCATTCTCCAACCGGCAGTATAGACCTGTGTTGATGAGCCATAAAAATCCGATGAAGTACAACTTCTCGTTGTAGATCCTGAATTGTAGCCAGCACCACAAGCTGGTGCCCAGGTAGCCAAAATACCTGCATCTAGTTGAGCTCCACTATACCCACCACATCTGCCATCATCGGCATCACAAGCAATTGGGTCAGACTCTTGTCCGTTGATTCCAACCTGAAAATTTGCTGATGCTGCAAGTGTAGCAGACCATTCTGCCTGATTCGTCCATCCGCAGCTTCCGCCATAGGTTTGACTTCCAAGACAATAACCATTACTACCAGTTGTTGTACCGACATTATCGGTTTGAAAACTCCACTCAGATGACCAACCAACCCCAGTGCCTGAAACTCTTGCCCAAATTCTGGGGTCTGAACTCCCGGCAGCTACACAATCACTACCGTCACTCAATCTCAGAGAAGTAATGGATGCATTAACTACAACATTCTGGGCATTTATAGTGCTATAAAAACCAGAAATAATGAGAAAAAGGATTGAAAAGCGTAGAATTTTTATCATATCTTATTTTTTTATATTAGTAGTTTTATTTAGTACATTTCGTATTTAATGCGATGTGAATTTATTATTATAAAGTATTGACTGTAATTTTAGTATATATTTGATATAAATTAATAAAATAGTAGTTTGCGTATTTAATTTAAAGATACATCAAATTTACAAAAAAAACAAGTAAAATAATAAAAAACCTCAGTTTTTTGATTTAAGATAATGTAAATGTTAACTCAGACACATTAAACGTCGTTTCGTAATTTTTATTTTACCTGTTAAAGGACAATCTGCATTAAATTAAAATAGTGCAAACATGTCCTTATTTTATCGCTATGTTCTTTCGTTTTTTCACACAACCATATTCTCTTTAGACTAAAAAAACGTTGATTTTGTTTATTTAGAACTACTTAAAAGTAATCTAATTATCTTCAACCGGTATAGATTTAAAAAAATTGTTTATCGAGTCTACAGGTAATGTTTGTTTGATTAATGGAAGCTTATGCGGAACAGACTGATCACCCGGTAAAAAGTAGTAATCCACAAATAAAACTTTTTTTGTGTCGATATCGGGATTTATTTTTTTCAGTTTATAGGGAATCCAATACCTGAGAAAAAGTTTATATTTAAAATCTTGTGTTATAGCGTAATTTCTACAACGATAAATCAGATAACGTTCATATCCGGACGGATACCAATAGATGGTTGGCACATCTGTGATGAGCTGATCTGTCATTAAATCATAAGAAAAACCGTCTTCTTTTTTAATTTCAAATGATATCCACCCCAGTTTGGTCGGTGGATCGGGCGCAAACATTTTCCAGTTTTGCATAAAATAGGAAACCCTGACAGGCGGTGGAACATTTAATTTCTTCACCACACTTTTTATATTTTCTACAGACCTCCAATATTGCATTTCAGTATATAGCGTAGAATATTCCAAATTCTTAATGAAAATTATATAAATTGAAAATGCAGAAAATAAAATTAATACATAATGGTTCCATTTTCTGACGGTATCCAACAGATTTTCTTTTTTTATTTCATAGAATGAATCCCAAAAATTAGCAGGAAGCAATACTGCTGCTGCTGCAAAGCCTGAAATTGAAAAGTTTGCAACGTCATACATTAAAAGGATACTCAAATGAAATGAAACTAAAAAGAAAATCGCCAAATACCTGAAAACTGATTTTGGTGAGGGTAAAAATATAAATATAGGAAACAGCACTTCAAAAAAAAGTGTGATATACGTTAACGGTTTGTACAAATAAGGTTTATCAACCACCAAAGAGGCAAAATAATAGGTTTCCCATTTATCCAGGAGCATATTTCGCACAGCATAACCTCCTTTCCAAGAATCTCCATATTTAGAAAGTCCTGTTATAAAATAAACGCATGTAATCTGAAATATCAGGGCAAGACAAATAGAAAAGAACGGTTTGCTGATTTTCTTACTTTTTGAAACTGCGAAAAAATTACCCACCGGCAGAAAACATGCCCAAAATAATAATTGAAACGTATAATAATCATATCCGGAACAAAAAGAGGAATTTGACTGTAAGATATTCCAGTATAAAACCAAGGTAACAATGGAAAAAAGTTTTGATTTATATCCGATTGTAAAAAAAAAGGCGCAGATAATGGTAATCAGTATATATGCAAGCGCAAATGTATTATTCTGTATAATATCAAAAACAGAAAAAGAAATTCTGCCATTTAATGTTTGCATCACTTCAATCGGAACGATTCTGTCTTTCCCGAAAAACTCCACGGCATAACTCCATTTGAGTACGATTAAATTATAGAGTAGGCTGATTCCTACAATAATTCTGAATAAAGAAATAGACCTTACGTCTAAATCCAGGTAACCAAATTTACTCTTACTGTTAGAAAGAAAATCATTAACGGTATTTAATACTGGTGTTGTCGTTTTCAAGAAAAAACACATTTAAATTTACGACATTAAGATAATACAATTTCTGTTAATGAAAATAATGCCTGTCCATATTTGGGTGCAAATAAATATCGTATATTTTTCTATTATTTATATTCATCAGTTCTTCAATAACAGAAACAGGATATTGATTATTCCCAGCATTAATTACTTTAATTTCAGGAAGTGAAAGCAGGCAAACCGGCAGTTTTTTCAACTGATTGGTAAAAATTGCAATATATTGCAGTTTTTGGAAATTACAAACTAATTCCGGGAGTTCTGCTATTGCATTCTCAAAAACCGAGATATAATTTAAATTATTTAGTGAAAAGAATTCAGCCGGAATGGATTTCACCTGATTTATGGCGATACAAAAAACCTGTAGTTTTTTTAGATTTGAAATACCTGCAGGAATTTCAGATATGAAATTATCTCTGATTCTGAACTCAGTCAAATCAGAAAGCTTGTAAATGCATTTATTAATTTCCATCAGATGATTAGACGAAAGTAACAATTGATTTAAATCCGTTAAATATTCAATGGAATCCGGAATTACATTTAAATGATTATATGACAAATCAAGTGCTTTCAGGTGATTCATTTTAAAGAGTACTGTTGGAAATTCGACAAAGTAATTAGTATTCAATACCAGATTTTCTAAAACAGGTAAGGTTGCCAGCCATTGTGGCAAGCGGTTAAAATGGTTACCTTGTAAAAGAAGATACCTTACGTTTTTAAATTTTTGGATATCATTGGGCAAACTATCTAATTCCATATTACTCAAATCCAGCAAGGCTACTTTAGACGGCTGATTTAATGCCTCCTTCAACGTATAAAAAGAGGAATCAGCAGCCGGCAATTGACTGTAGGATAAAAAAGGAAATATAAAAGAAAATAAAAATAATATTGTAGTTTTAGATTTCATAAATGGTTTAAATGAATAGTAAAATTACATCAAAAACAATACCAACTTCCGGTTATCTTCCAAACAAATATACAAAAATAATAAACCAACCATGGGTTTATTATCTTGTAATTATTACAGTCACTCTGTTATCTTACTTTAATTCAATTAATCATGAATACAATTTAGATGATGATTATATCATTAATGCATTGCCAAAAACCGAAGAGGGAATATCCGGTATCTTTTCCGTGTTCAACAAACCTTATAACTTTACAGACTACAGACCTGTAGTTATGTTTACTTATGCTTTAGAGCAACTCATTTTTGGTTTAAATCCTCATATTTCACACATCATTAATATCCTGTTATTTATATTATTATGTGTAAGTATTTACCGGATATTATCCATTCTGCCTGTTAAAAATATACAAAGAATATCATTTGCAGCAACACTTATATTCTGTGTTCATACTTCTCACACAGAAGTAGTTTGCAGCATAAAAAACAGAGACAGTATATTGAGTATGTTATTTGGAATATGGTCCTTGTATTATTTTTGTAAAGCAAGTGCTGACCTAAAACCATCATACTACATTATTGGTTTTATGTTATTGCTCACGGGTATTTTGTCTAAATTAGATGCCATTGTGTTTCTATTTTTAATACCGCTAACCCTGATTATATTTTTTGATTTAAAATACAAAAAACTGATTGGCATCTGCTTAGGATTGCTGCTTATAGTTATTTTTCGAGGAATGCTGGCTGATAAGGTGGCGATACAATTGCCCAATGAGGTAGGTGTATCGTTTACGGAAAACCCTTTATCTGCTGATCCATCTATCACTAACAAAATTAGTCAGGGAATACAATCAGCCAGTTATTATTTAAAATTCATGCTTTTTCCGAAAGGATATTATTATTATTTCGGATATGATATGATTCCGCTCAAAAGTTTATTTTCTGTTGATATCTTGTTTTTATTATTTTTACATCTCTCAATTTTTATACTGGGTTTATATCTTTTTAAAAGGAATAAACTGCTTACCTACAGTATTTTATTTTTTTATTTTTCTCTGTCATACTGTTTGAATCTTTTTGTATT
>DAOORG010000201.1:0-4945 GCA_035389165.1 Chitinophagales bacterium | reverse complement strand
TTATCTAAATACACATCCTGAATGGCATTCAGTAAGGATACACCTTCATTAACAGGTTTTTGGAACGCTTTTCTACCTGAGATTAATCCCATTCCACCGGCGCGCTTATTAACGATAGCCGTTTCAACAGCTTCAGCTAAATCTGTTTGACCTTTGCTTTCACCACCGGAATTAATTAATCCATTTCTGCCCATATAGCAATTTGCTACCTGATATCTGCATAAATCTATTGGATGGTCTGTTGTTAATTCAGAATATACTTTTGGGTGCGTTTTGCCAAATTTAAGAGCATTGTAGCCACCATTATTTGTTGGTAATTTTTGTTTGATGATGTCCGCTTGTATAGTAACACCTAAATGATTGGCTTGTGAAGATAAATCAGTAGAGGTGTGGTAATCTACACCGTCTTTTTTGAAATCATTACTTCTTAAATAACACCATAATATCGTTGCCATTCCAAGTTCATGTGCATATTCGAATGCTTTTGCCACTTCGACTATTTGTTTACGTGATTCAGGCGAACCGAAATAAATAGTAGCACCAACAGCCACAGCACCCATATTCCAGGCATCTTTAATAGTGCCGAACATAATTTGATCAAAGGTATTTGGATAAGACAAAAACTCGTTATGATTGATTTTAACAATAAACGGTATTCTATGTGCGTATTTTCTTGCCACAGAACCCAATACACCATAGGTAGATGCTACTGCATTGCAACCGCCTTCAATTGCAAGTTTTACAATATTTTCTGAGTCAAAATAAATCGGATTAGGAGCAAAGCTGGCACCTGCACTGTGTTCAATTCCCTGATCTACCGGAAGTATGGAAACATAACCTGTATTGGCTAATCGACCGGTGCCATATAATTGTTGCAAACTACGTAATACCTGAGGATTTCTATTGCTTTGAATCCAAACTCTGTCAATAAAATCAGTGCCTGGTAAGTGCAACAATGATTTGTCTATTGTCTTGCATTCGTGTTCTAATAAGAATTTTGCTCTTTCTTCGCCTAAAAGGTCGGTGTATTTACTCATTGTCAGTAGATTTTAACGACCGCAAAGATAAATAAAAGTAGTGAGTTGTAAGTTATGTATATAGAGAAAATATCTCCACATTAAAAATGAATCCATTTTGTGGCTACCAAATAAGACAAAACAGCTACACTTCCTGTCAACACAGTTCCCCAGGCAATATCAACAAGTACGACTATCAATGGCCATTGTTTTATGGTTGCCATATTGGTTAAATCATATGTAGCATAACAAAGAAAACCAAGAATTGCGCCATTTAATAAGACCATTTTCCAATTTCCACCGTCCATGCCTGGTAGAATTGAAAAATACATAATACCAACTATATAAATAAGATAGAAAATTACTGCAGCTGCCCAGTTAACTTCACCTGTGAAAATAAACCCGAGTTTTTCCCGGTAAAAATTTCTGGCTATTACGCCTAACCACAGCATATCAATGGCAAAGAAAATTACTGTAGTGATGAAAAATATGCTAATGTACTTCATGGTTTATTAAACAATCTACATTTGAAATAGTTCATTGCAGTTAAAATCAAAAATAGATTGTAATTGCCGAATACTCATTCAATTTGCCGTTTACGCTTTATTTGTTAGTTGTTTTTTGTTTCTGATGAATATTTGTGCTATCAAATAACTCATTAAAAATAAAACACATGAAAAATTTATCAAAAACAGTTTGTGCGCTGTCATTATTAATGACAATTGCCTGCACAGAAGAACCAACTCTTGGACCAACTTCAACTACTAACACTTCAACTACAGCCAACAATAATGTTGTAAGTACAGACACCTTGGTAATTCCTGGATCTGTTGATACAACGGTAGTTATCAGCACCACTGAACAGGAAGGCACAGATGTATTGTATTCTGATTGGCTAACACCTGGAATAGTAAGTAATCCAACATCTACAGGCAATGGTTCCGGAACTTCAGTGCCAAATGGAAATGTACCGGCAACACCAACAAATATTCGATATTTTAATGTGCTTGCACCGGCCATTACACAGGAAATTCTGGATAAAGGTGTAGTACTTGCATATTGCCGATTAGCGAATGATGAAAACAAAACAAGATCACTTGCAACCACAACGATGATTTCCGGATTTATTAGTATCTGGGATTTCTCTATGACCGTTGGAAAAATCCAGTTTATACAGAGTTCTGCTAATCCTTTTGGTATACCTGCTATCAGCAGCAGCAATAAATTCAGATATGTAATCATACCGCCAACAAAACATGTTCGTTTGTCTAAGCCATTAAAAGATTTGAGCTATGCAGAAATTTGTGCAAGATACAATATACCTGAATAAGAGATTGAATTTGTAGTAGTTAAGAGCAGCTCATTAGAGCAGCTCTTTTGTTTTTTCGAGAATTTTCTCAAGCAATTTTTCAAAATAAGAAGGCGCATCTTTTATTTTACTTCCATACCACGAAAAATATTCACCATCCACCAATAAAATTTTTGCGTTTGGCAGTTGTTCCTGAATTTCTTTTATATGTTGTTGCGTAAATGGGTAAGGTTCTGAAGAAAGTAATACTAGTTGACATTTTGAAAAATAGGAAGTTTGTAAGTTTTGTATGATAGGATACCGTGTTTGATGATCAAACATATTTTTAAGACCAAGTTGTTCCAGCATTGCATGAATGAATGTGTCTTTTCCAATGGTCATGTATGGTTTGCGCCAAATTAGGTAAAGTGTTTCGATATTGTTTGGCAGTGATAATGAAGGTGAAAATGTTGTTTTTAATGTTTCAAAATTGAGTTTTGTAGTTTCAATTATTTCTTGTGCCTTTTGCGCTGTTTGTGTTAGTTTACCAATCTTAGCAATCATCTTATAGTTATCGTCTAAGTTTTTTATATCAAATACGATTACTTTAAAATCCTTTTTTAATTGTTCAATGATTTCTTTTTCATTTTCTTCTTTGGCGGCAAAAATAATATCTGGTTGAAGTTGGTTGATTTTTTGAATGTCTGAATTTTTGGTTCCTCCAATAGTTGGAATAGAATTTATTTTTTCCTTTGGATGAATACAGAATTTAGTTCTGCCTACGATTTGTGTATCCAGTCCCAAATCAAACAATAATAAAGTAATAGATGGAACGAGTGATATGATTTTTTGATGTTGCATTGATTTAATTGCCATTCCTAGTTATAAAATGCCGAATTCTAATTGAAAGTTACCGTTTAATCGGTTTTTTTTTCTTTTTAAAAATTATCTGACAAATTTACATCATTAATTATCAACAATAAAAAACTAAAACAATGAGAAAATTAAGTAAACTAATTTGTTCAATTTCAATAGTTATAATGCTTTCTTGCACAAAAGAAGGTGCAACAGGCCCGGCGGGTAAGGATGGAAATGCAAACGTGATGTATTCTTCATGGAAAACTTCGCCCTATTCTTCCAGAGATACGACTATCGACGGAACTTGTTTAAGGGTTAGACATTTAGACGCACCGGAATTGACTACCGCATTGTTAGATTCATGTGTGATGTTAACGTACATGAGGATTGGCTCAATAGGACCATATGCCTTACCATATACCAGTGAAGCAGGTGGGGCTACTAATATGGTAAATGCCATTTATATGAATGGTAAAATATTAGTGTATAGACATACGTTTAATACTTGTCGTTTTACAAGCTTAGTTACTCCTGATTTTACAGGGCAACCGGTTATGATTAATATACCGCAAAGTTTGGAATACAGATATGTAATTATTCCCGGTTCAACACATTTACGCTTAAAGAAACCATTAAACCAAATGACCTATGATGAAATTTGTGCGAAATACAATATTCCGAAATAATTATTTGCAATGATAATAAAAACAGCTACCAATGAGGTAGCTGTTTTTTATTAATCTAAAAATCCTTTTTCTTTCATCCACTCATCATTAAAGAATTTGCCAACATAGCGAGAGCCGTGATCATGCAAAATTACAATAACCAGATCATCTTTTGTAAATGGAAATTTTTCATGAATCTGCAAAACACCTTGAATGGCAGAACCTGCAGAATTACCGGCAAAAATTCCTTCTTCTTTTGCTAATCTGCGTTGCATGATAGCTGCATCTTTATCCGTTACTTTTTCGATGTAATCAATCAAACTGAAATCATAATTTAGTGGTATGATATCTTCACCAATGCCTTCTGTGATATAGGAATGTATTTCATTTGGATCAAATGTGCCGGTTTCGTGGTATTGCTTTAAAATGGAACCATACGTATCAATTCCATACGTTTTGACAGTAGTCCCGGAATTTCGGGATTGTTCTTTCAGGTATTTGGAAGTTCCCGTAACTGTTCCACCTGTACCGATTCCAACCACAAAATGCGTGATTTTTCCATCAGTTTGTTGCCAGATTTCCGGACCTGTACTTTCATAATGTGCCTGTCTGTTGGATAAATTATCGTATTGATTCATCCAAACAGAATTTGGAACTTCATTAGCTAACCTTTTTGCTACCGAATAATAGGAGCGCGGGTCATCTGCATCTACATTGGTTGGACACACAATCACTTCTGCACCCATTGCACGCAACATATCAAATTTTTCTTTGGATTGTTTATCTGTTGTTGTAAAAATACATTTATAACCTTTAACGCAGGCAGCCATAGCCAATCCCATACCGGTGTTGCCTGAAGTACATTCTATAATGGTGCCGCCAGGTTGTAACCTGCCGTCTTTTTCTGCATCTTCAATCATTTTTAACGCCATTCTGTCTTTGGTAGAGTGACCTGGATTGAAAGATTCTATCTTAACGCAAATAGTTGCCGGAATATGAGCAGTAATTTTATTTAATTTCACTATCGGCGTGTTGCCAATCGTTTCGAGTATGTTATTGAAAATCTGCATTCATGCAAAGATATAAAAAAATGTGTTGCGAAAAAATCGGAAGTGAAA
>DAOORG010000200.1:0-4951 GCA_035389165.1 Chitinophagales bacterium | reverse complement strand
TCTATGGTAAATTCGCCGTCGTTTTCATCTATTTTTTTAAACCCAAAGTTAGTGACATCTACTCTTCTACGTGAAAAGATGAGCATGAATCGTCCAATCAAAACAGGTTGGTTATAAGAAACAAATTGTATTTTATATGCTTTCACTATTTCAATTATTAAGGTTCTAAAATTACATCGCTGCACGCTTTTCCGCTTGGCACCATTGGAAACAGATTTTCTTCTTTTTCCACCAATACTTCCAATACATAACCACCTTTGTGCGCAAACATCACATCTAAGGCTGCGCTTAATTCTTCGCGCTGTTCTACTTTAGCACTTTCCAAACGAAAACCACGGGAAATTGCCACAAAATCCGGATTTTTAAGTTCTACAGAAGAATATCGGTTGTCAAAGAACAACTGCTGCCACTGGCGCACCATTCCTAAGTAATTATTATTGAAAATAACAATTTTCACATTCAGGTCATTCTGCCAAATCGTGCCTAATTCCTGTAAAGTCATTTGAAAACATCCGTCGCCTACAATTACCACCGTTGTTCTATCAGGTGCTGCCATTTGCGCACCAATAGCTGCCGGTATGGAGAAACCCATTGTTCCAAGACCTCCACTGGAAACCCAGGAATTTGGTTTTCTGTAATTATAATAACGCATGGCATACATCTGATGCTGACCAACATCGGGAACGATAATCGCTTCTCCTTTTGTTTTCTCATCAATCAGGTGCATGATTTCACCCATTTTAATTCCACCGGTTGTTGGATGTATGGCATGGCGAATCACCAATACCTCTTCCTGTTTATCTAATTCTTTGAACGTCTGAATCCAATCAGTATGTTGATTTTCATTCACTAAAGGTAAAAGAGCTGTTAATGCTTCTTTAGCATCGGCCAGAATTCCAACTTCCGTTTTTACTACTTTGTTGATCTCAACAGCATCAATTTCGATATGAATTACTTTAGCCTGTTTGGCAAACTTAGAGACATCTCCTGTCACACGATCATCAAAGCGCATTCCAACTGCAATCATCACATCACACTCATTCATTTTAATGTTGACAGAATAGTTTCCGTGCATACCAGGAATACCAACATAGTTTTGATGATCCGGATTGAAGCCGCCTAAACCTTGCATAGTGGTTGTTACCGGAATGCCGGTTTTCTCGGAAAGACTTTCCAATATTTCATTTGCTTTTGAGATTATAACACCCTGACCAGCAATTATTAAAGGCTTTTTAGCTGAATTAATTATTTCAGCCGCTTGTTTTAATTTCTCTATATCTGCAATAGGTTTGGAAGTGTAACCACGTACCGCCTCACAAGGCACGTAACCATTCCATTCCATCAGTTCAAACTGAGCATTTTTAGTAATATCAATTAAAACCGGGCCTGGTTTTCCTGTATTTGCTATGAAAAAGGCTTTAGCCAACACTTCAGGAATTTCAGCAGCTTTCGTCACCTGATAGTTCCATTTAGTAATTGGCATAGTAATTCCAACCACGTCTGTTTCCTGAAATGCATCAGAACCGAGCAAATGCATTGGCACTTGTCCTGTGATACATACCATAGGCGTACTATCCATAATTGCATCAGCAATTCCTGTGATTAGATTGGTAGCACCTGGACCGGATGTGGCAAAACAAACCGCAGCTTTGCCTTTAACGCGAGCCCAGCCTTCTGCAGCATGTGTTGCACCTTGTTCGTGACGCACTAAAACATGATTGATTTTATCTTTATAATGCCATAAAGCATCATAAATAGGCATTATTGCTCCACCAGGATATCCAAAAATAACGTCAATGCCTTCTGCTAACAATGACTTGATAACTGCTTCGGAACCTGTGATTTGATTTTTATTTATTTCTGACATGACGATACTTACTGTGCTTACCTTACAAATCTACTAAAAATGAGTTTTTATTAAAAGTCAAGCACGAAAATGCAACTAATAATAGTAATTTCTTAATCTATCTGAAAATATTATTTTTTGTTTGTCGGTTAAGAGGATAATAAATCCATTAAATGCTTCCATTCATGGTTTATTTCCATAAAATGTTTGCTTGATAAATTTAATGGAGAGTATAAAACTCTGTTATGGTGAATTCCAACCATTACATTAAAGTTTCCTTCTGCAATAGCATCTACAGCCGCAACACCTAACCTGGATGCTAAGATTCTGTCATTAGCAGATGGATTTCCACCACGTAATAAATGACCTAATACCAATGTTTTAATATCATACTCAGGGTGCATTTGCTTAAACTTTGCTGAAATCTCCATTACACCGCCTGCGTCATCTCCTTCTGCAACAACAATAATGTACGATTCTTTTTGTTTACTATTTTTAAGTTTTGCTGAGATTTCCTCTAAATCAGTTTTAATTTCTGGAATCAAAATATCTTCAGCACCTGAAGCCAATCCTGAAGCCAATGCAATCGTTCCTACATCTCTACCCATTACTTCAATAAAAAAAAGACGACCTAATGCATTTGCCGTATCTCTGACTTTATCTATCAGTTCTACTGCGGTGGCCACAGCAGAATCGTAGCCAATGGTATAATCTGTTCCAAACAAGTCATTATCTATCGTGCCTGGAATACCTATAAACGGAATCGAATATTCAGCAGTAAATATCTGAGCTCCTTTAAACGTGCCATCACCGCCAATAGCAATCACCGCGTCAATTGCTCTGCTTTTTAATTGTTCAAAAGCTTGTTTTCTTCCTTCTGCCGTTATAAAACGCTGACTTCTGGATGATTTCAAAATGGTGCCTCCACGGTGAATGATATTCCCAACAGAACGGGAATCCATTTCTATAAAATTCCCATCAATCATACCTTCGTATCCATTCAATATTCCATAAACCTTATACCCTTTTTGTAAACCTGCGCGAACACAAGCACGGATACAGGCATTCATTCCCGGTGCATCACCTCCTGATGTAAAGACTGCTATATTTATTACCGACATAACTATTAAATTACACTCTAAAATTACGATTTGTTTTATCAATTAAGATATTTTAAACAAAACTGTTACCGCAGTAACATAAACTAACAAAAGAATAAACAAATACAATTTACTTTTACAATATAATTAACAAACTAAAAAAAATATATGAGTACATTTTCTACTTGGGTAAAAACATCTCACACTGTAAAATTTGCAGCTGTTGGTATTCTGGTCTTATTATTATTGATTCCAACTTATATGATTCAGGGATTGATATCTGAACGGCAATCACAAAGCCAGAACGTTATTAATGAAATTAGCAGCAAATGGGGTTATGACCAAACCATAGCCGGTCCAATCATCAATATTCCTTACAAAGAAGTAGTGGCAACACAAAATGATAAAGGTCAAACTGTTTATACCAACACCATTGGCACGATGCACTTTTTACCGGAAGAACTAGACATTAAAGGCAATGTAAAAACCGAAATGAAACATCGTAGTATTTATGATGCCGTTGTCTATTCAACTGAATTGACCATTAAAGGAAGTTTTAATAAGATTGCGGTAGAAAAATTGGGTATTAGTGCCGAAAATGTACTTTGGGAAAAAGCATACGTTTCGTTTAATATACCAGATTTGCGTGGTATCAATAAACGTGTTGTGTTGAATTGGAATAATGATACAATTGAAATGAGTCCTGGAATTGATGATGATGATATAAACGTTTCATCATACAATAAATATAACTCTGGTACTACTTATGTCAGAGATATAGTGGAAACAGTACCTGTTCAAAATAGTGGTAATGGCTCTTCCGGCTTAAGTGCAAAAGTGAATATAAAAGACGCCGGTGCTGTAGAATTCAGTTTGACATTAGATTTAAACGGAAGTTCGTCCTTGTATTTTATTCCAATTGGGAAAGAAACCAATGTATCGTTGACTTCTGCCTATAAAACACCAAGTTTTGATGGCGCATTTATAACAGACAGTAATATTGTAGACAACAAAGGTTTCAAAGCAAACTGGAAAGTGCTGAATTTAAACAGGAATTTTCCGCAGGAATGGACGAATAGTGCTTATAACATTTCTGAAGCAGCTTTTGGTGTTAATTTGCTGATTCCGGTAGATCATTATCAGAAAAGTATGCGTTCTGCAAAATATGCCATCATGTTTATTTTACTAACATTTTTAGTATTTCTCTTTACAGAAATCCTGAATGGCTTTAAGATTCATCCGGTGCAGTATTTATTAGTAGGATTGGCTTTAATAATTTTTTATACTTTATTGCTTTCTATATCAGAGCATGTAGGATTTACTTGGGCTTATTTAATTTCCAGCGGTGCAATTATCTTGTTGATTTCTTTGTATTCTAAAACCATCTTTAAGGAAAATCGGCTTATGGCTTTGCTTGCAGGCATTTTAATCATTCTTTATGGTTTCTTGTTTGTGATTCTACGATCCGAAGATTATGCATTACTTATCGGCAGTATTGGATTGTTTATCGTACTGTGTGTCATCATGTATTTATCTCGAAAAATCAAATGGTATGGCGATGATGCCAATGAACAACTTGGATAAAACCTTTCTATAAAAGCAAACAAAAAAGACCTGACATTATTTGTCAGGTCTTTTTTTGCATACTTTCAGATTATTCAAAAATAAAATATAAGCCTATAAAGATGAAAACCAGTGCAATGCTGGTTAAACCATAAAGCATAAAACCTCTGAATTCAGGTAAGAGATCCAGCATAGTAAAAACGCAGCTCAAAAAGCCAATAAAAGCGCCAATTCCGGTGAGCAAAAATCCGGTATTTTGTTTTTCATCATTAGCTTTCTTTTTGCAGAAATTCAGAATTTCAATAATTTGCAAACTATCCATTCCATTTTGTCGCAAATCGTTGATTATTTGATCTTCTGAACCATTAGATGTTTTCCATTTATAATAGAAATCATCGTAAACAATACTTGTGTTTGCCATATTGTGTAATTTTAAATTTAC